>NZ_VFJA01000005.1:74175-139881 GCF_006385165.1 Streptococcus symci
CCAGAGGATTACACTAAAGGAATTAAGATTCCAGAAGGTGGCAAGGTCACAAATGTTGAAAACATTCCAGACTTGACAACACCAGGTAAGAAAGATCCAGTTAAGGTAACGATTGAATTACCAAATGGAAAAGTGATTACAGTGGAAGTTCCAGTAACTGTAACACCTGTTAAGGAAATTGAAACTCCAGTAACTAAGACCCCATTAACACCAGAGGATTACACTAAAGGAATTAAGATTCCAGAAGGTGGCAAGGTCACAAATGTTGAAAACATTCCAGACTTGACAACACCAGGTAAGAAAGATCCAGTTAAGGTAACGATTGAATTACCAAATGGAAAAGTGATTACAGTGGAAGTTCCAGTAACTGTAACACCTGTTAAGGAAATTGAAACTCCAGTAACTAAGACCCCATTAACACCAGAGGATTACACTAAAGGAATTAAGATTCCAGAAGGTGGCAAGGTCACAAATGTTGAAAACATTCCAGACTTGACAACTCCAGGTAAGAAGGATCCAGTTAAAGTCACGGTTGAATTACCAAATGGAAAAGTGATTACAGTAGAAGTTCCGGTTAATGTAACACCTGTTAAGGAAATTGAAACTCCAGTAACTAAGACCCCATTAACACCAGAGGATTACACAAAAGGCATCAAGATTCCAGAAGGTGGAAAAGTGACCAATGTTGAAAACATTCCAGACTTGACAACTCCAGGTAAGAAGGATCCAGTTAAAGTCACGGTTGAATTACCAAATGGAAAAGTGATTGTAGTAGAAGTTCCAGTAACTGTTACTCCAAAAGCGACTCCAGCTCCAAGAGAAACAGTTAAAACTACCCCAATCGTAGTAGAGGTTGGAACTCCAATTGGCAAAGATGATGTTAAGAAACATGTTGAGTTACCAAAAGGTGCCGAAATCGTAGAAGTTGGAGAAATCCCAGCAACTGATACGGCAGGACAAAAACCAAGTGTTAAAGTAAAAGTGAAACTACCATCAGGAGAAATCGTAGAGGTAGAAGTCCCAGTAACAGTCATACCTAAGCATGTTGAACCATCAACTCCAAACCAACCAGCTTCTCAACCATCAACACCTAAAAATGTTGAAGTTCAAAAAGAATTGCCTAACACAGGTACAGAAGCCGACTCTAGCTTAGCAGCACTTGGACTTTTAGGTGTCTTGAGTGGATTTGGACTTGTTGCTCGCAAGAAAAAAGAAGACTAATTCTAATTAGATTTTCTGATAAGAATAAGGAGTAGGATATCATATCCGCTCCTTTTCTTTTTGGGATTGAGATGAGAGTTATCATAGCATTGGTTAAAAATTTTCGGTGGTTTTATTGTCAATTCTCTGTAGATTTTCTCGTTCTAATCCCATATAGACAAGATTACAGAATCATGATCTATAAGTTGTCTAACTTGACTTTCTTGATGGGAATGATATAATAGTTGTAACAAAAAATATTACAACAGAAAAGAGGACTATTTATGACCTATGAATACAAGAGCCACATTTATTTGGCAGAGGCAGTTTTAAATGTAAAGGATTTGGCAAGTCAAACAGCCTTTTATCAGCAAGTTATTGGTTTAGAAATCTTATCTCAAACTGAGACAGAGGTAGTTCTAGGCCTGGGTGGAAAAGCCTTGGTACAACTGATTCAAGCACAAGAGAGTGGAGAAGTAAGGGAACATTATGGCCTTTACCATTTGGCCATTCTCTTGCCGACACGAAAGGCTTTGGCTGATGTCTTGAAACACCTGACAGATTTACAGATTCCTCTTGTCGGCGGTGCAGACCATGGTTACAGTGAAGCTATTTACTTGGAAGATTTGGAGGGAAATGGCATTGAACTCTATCGAGATAAGCCAGTTTCCACATGGGATATTCGAGAAGATGGACGCATTATCGGAGTGACGGAGGCTCTTGCGGCGCAGGACATTTATGAGTTGGGGGAAAGAGTAGAGCCCTTTATCCTAGCAGAAGGTACGAGAATGGGGCATATTCATCTTTCCGTCAAGGATAGTCGAAAGTCCAGCCAGTTTTATCAAAAGGTGTTAGGACTAGAGGATAAGTTCAGTGTGCCTAGCGCTAGTTGGATTGCGGCTGGAGATTACCACCATCACTTAGCAGTCAATGAATGGGGAGGAAAAAATCTGACTCCGCGTAAGGCAGGTTTGTCAGGTTTAGCCTACTATGTCATTGAAGTCGCTCGTAAAGAAGAACTGTTAACGATTGCCCAGCGAGCGCAAGAAGTTGATGCACCAGTTAAGTGGCAGACATCCAGCCAGCTGGAAATCACAGACCCAGACGGAATCGTGACACGTATTCGTTTAGCAAGGTAAAACTAGAAAACTCTAGTAAATTATCAGTATGGCTAGTTTACCTTTTGAAAAGTCTTTGATAACAGAACTGAGTGAGCTGGATGGGCGAGAATTTTGACAAAGAAGCTGATTAGAGATATAATGAAGAAAAATCGAGCAAGGAAAAAGAAATGACAAACTCAAAGTATATTACTCGTTTGAAACGTTCAGAGGGCCAGTTGCGTGGGATTCAAAAGATGATTGAAGAAGATCGTGATTGTGCTGATATTGTGACGCAACTGACGGCCGTGAAATCTAGTGTGGAGCGCGTGATTGAGATGATAATTACGGAAAACCTTACTGAATGTATCAATCAGCCACTAGATGATCCTGAAGATCAAAAGGCACGCCTAGAAAAGGCCATCCGATACTTGATTAAACGGAAATAAAGAGATGAGAGTTGCAAAGATCTCTGCTAGTAGAATAGTTTAATGTGAATCAAGAGAGGCTGGAAAAAGTCTTTAAAATAAAAGAACGCATACTATCAGGTGTTGAAAGCCTTGATAGTATGCGTTTTATTGTGGGGAAATTTACTTCATTTTCTCCTGAAGTTGAGTTTTTGCCCAGCTCCTTTTGATTATTCTACTTGACCTGGCCAAGCATTCATGCCACCTTCTACATTGGTAACAGTGAGGCCTTGGGCGCTGAGAAATTGGCAGGCAGAGGCAGAACGTACTCCTCCTTGACAGATGACATGGTATGTACGGTCAGAATTGAGTTCTTTGTAGCCCTGCTCTAAGGTACTTAACGGAAGATTTTTGGCACCTGGTGCATGTCCTGCTTGGAATTCATGTGCTTCACGGACATCGATAAGCTCTAAATTTTCATTTTGATATTTTTCATAAAAGTCAGTCATACTGATACTAGTTTCCATATTCTACTCCTTCTGGGTTAGCCATTTTGTATAGTGAATAAGCGCCGTCAAGGTTTTGTACGGTAAATCCTGCTTGCTTGAGGATACGCTCTGCGATATAGCTGCGTAAACCACTGTGGCAGCTGACGATGTAGGCCTGGTTCTTGTCCAGTTCATTCAAGCGTTCCCGTAGTTCGTTTAGGGGGATGTGTATAGTGTCTACCTTAAGTCGACCACTTTGAAGTTCGCCACTTGTCCGCACATCTAGGAATTTCTTACCCTTAGCTAGTTCGTCTTCGAGCTGATACCATTGAATATTGTCGCTGAGACCTTCGACAAGGTTTAAGGCTGCGTAGCCCAGCATATTGACGGGATCCTTGGCAGAACCAAATGGTGGCGCATAGGTAAACTCTAACTCTGGTAAGTCAAAGACGGTGAGATTTCCCTTGATAGCAGTTGCCAGGATATCGATGCGCTTGTCAACGCCTTTCTTACCAACTCCTTGGGCACCGTAGATTTTTCCAGTGTTTGGGTTAAAGAGGAGCTTCAAGGTCATATCAGTAGCGCCTGGATAATAACCAGCATGGTCTTTACCGCTGACATGAAGGGGCTTGTAAGGAAGTTGATTCATGCTAAGGATACGCTCGCTGAGCCCAGTCGAAGCAGCTGTCATATCAAAGGCACGAACGATAGCAGTGCCGATACTTCCCTTGTTTGTATGTTCTAGTCCTGCGATGACGTCTGCCACTTGGCGTCCCTGACGATTGGCAGGAGAAGCGAGAGAGATGAGGGCATCTTGGCCTGTGATTTCTTGCTTGACAATGATAGCGTCACCGACAGCATAAATATCTTTTTGACTGGTTTCGTAATGTTCATCGACTAGGATACCACCACGAAGTCCCAGTTCAATCCCCGCAGCTTTTGCCAGTCCGTTTTCAGGTTCAACACCGACAGAAAGGATGGTGAGGTCAGAAGTGATCTTTTGACCGTTTTCGAGAACGATGACTTTTCCTTGGTCTTCAAATCGAGTCGCAAACTGAGAAGTGATAACGCGAACGCCGTTTGCCAGCAATTCTGCTTGAACAAAGGCTGCCATTTCGTGATCTAATGGTGGCAAGACATGGGGTGCTTTCTCAACAATAGTAACTTGCAGGCCACGTTTTGCCAGATTTTCAGCCATTTCAAGCCCGATAAAGCCTGCACCAATAACGACAGCTTCTTTTGGATGATTGTCCAAGGCTGCCATGATTTCATCGAGATCGGGAACATTGCGAAGAGTGTAGGCGTTCTTAGCTTCTACCAAGCCTTCAATGGTAGGAACAAATGGTTTAGCTCCTGGGGAGAGGATCAGCTTGTCGTAGCTTTCTGTGAATTCCTGTCCATCATGGCGTATGGTCACAGTGTGCTTTGCTGGCGAAATGCTGATGACTTCATGGAAAGGACGAACATCCAAATTAAAGCGTGCTTTGAGACTTTCAGGAGTTTGGACCAATAAGCTATCACGGTTTGCAATTTCTCCTGAAACATAGTAAGGAAGTCCGCAGTTTGCAAAGGAAACAAAGGGACCTTTCTCAAAAATAGTGATTTCAGCGTCTTCCATGAGACGTCTGAGGCGGGTTGCTGCTGACATACCGCCTGCAACTCCTCCGACAATGATAATTTTCATTGACTTTCTCCTTTATATATCTAGATGACCTTACCTGTCCAAGCGCTCATACCGCCTCGGACATTGATGACATCATATCCTTTTTTCTTTAGCTTTTTCGCAGCTAGTTTGCTTCGCACACCAGAATGACAAATGACATAGAGTGTTTCTTTTGTCGCTGGTGTGTAGGAACCAATTTCGGTTAGAGGAACATTTTTGGCATTTTTGATATGGCCTCTACGAAATTCCATCGGCGTCCGAACATCCAGTAGCTGAATTGGTTCCTTGAGTTTGGCTTCTAACTCGCTGGTAGAAATACTGTCAATTTTTGTAAATAAGTGAAACATAGGCACCTCCAAATATACCCTTATGGGGTATATTAAACCATGAAGTCAAGCTTTTGTCAAGCAAGTTGTTTTGACTTGGTGGAGATTGTATTGTTTTTATCCTCAGTTCATCAACCCCCTACTTGACACTCTGTCAGCTTTTGATACAATAGTACAAAATCAGAGGAGGTGGGTTATGATTCAGAAACACGCAATTCCCATTTTAGAGTTTGATGACAATCCTCAGGCGGTCATCATGCCCAATCACGAGGGGCTGGACTTGCACTTGCCAAAGAAGTGTGTCTATGCTTTTTTAGGTGAGGAGATTGACCGCTATGCGAGGGAAGTAGGGGCGGACTGTGTCGGCGAATTCATTTCTGCCACCAAGACCTATCCAGTATATGTCGTGAACTACAAAGGCGAGGAGATTTGTCTGGCTCAGGCGCCCGTGGGCTCTGCCCCAGCTGCCCAGTTTATGGATTGGTTGATTGGATATGGTGTGGAGCAGATTATTTCCACTGGAACCTGTGGTGTGTTGGCTGATATAGGGGAAAATGCCTTTCTAGTCCCTGTTCGGGCTCTACGAGATGAAGGAGCTAGTTATCACTATGTGGCACCTTCTCGTTATATGGAAATTCAGCCAGAGGCTATTGCTGCCATTGAGCAAGTTTTGGAGGCCAGAGGGATTCCTTATGAAGAAGTCATGACCTGGACGACAGATGGTTTTTACCGAGAAACGGCTGAAAAGGTGTCTTATCGTAAGGAAGAAGGCTGTGCTGTTGTGGAGATGGAGTGTTCTGCGCTTGCGGCAGTAGCCCAACTGCGTGGGGTTCTCTGGGGAGAATTGTTGTTCACAGCTGATTCTTTAGCAGACTTGGATCAGTACGATAGTCGTGACTGGGGTTCAGAAACTTTCGAGAAGGCCTTGGAACTCTGCCTTGAGATTGCCTTTCAGTTCTAGCTACTCTTCTTCTTTTTATGGTACAATGGATGTATGTTATTTAAATTATTTGTGAAAAAAATTGAAAGAGCCTTGGGCGGACTTTCGCCAGCTCGTCGGATTTTTCTGAGTTTCGCTGGAGTTATTTTTATAGGTTCTCTTCTTTTGAGTTTGCCTTTTGTTCAGGCAAGTGGTTCTCAGGCTACTTATTTTGACCATCTCTTTACGACGGTGTCCATGGTCTGTGTGACTGGTCTTTTTACGCAACCAGTGGCTACTACCTATAATGTCTGGGGGCAGTTGATTTGTATGCTCTTGATACAGATTGGTGGTCTGGGGCTCATGACCTTTATCGGGATTTTTTATATCCAAGGCAAGCAAAAGCTTAGTCTGCGTAGTCGTGAAACCATTCAGGAGAGTTTTAGTTATGGGGAAAGTAAGTCTTTGAAGTCCTTTATGCGGTCTATCTTTTTGACGACTTTTCTGGTGGAGGGCTTGGGTGCCTTTCTACTAAGTTTCCGTTTTATTCCTGAGTTCGGCTGGGGAAGGGGCATTTTTACCTCCATCTTTTTAGCCATTTCAGCCTTTTGTAATGCTGGTTTTGATAATTTCGGCAGTAGCAGTTTAGTGGCTTTTCAGACGGATCCCTTGATCAATCTGGTCATTGCTGGTTTGATTATCACGGGTGGTCTCGGCTTTATGGTCTGGTTTGACTTAGCAACCCAGTTTGATAAGAAGAAAAAACGCCGTCTGCGTTTCCACACCAAGTTGGTTCTCTTCTTGACTGCAGGGATTTTGCTGTTTGGGACAGTATCTACACTCTTTACGGAGTGGCACAATCCAGGAACCATTGGCAATCTCAGCGTTCCAGAGAAAGTGCTGGTTAGCTTTTTCCAAACCGTCAGCATGAGAACAGCTGGCTTTGCCTCTATTGACTACACTCAAGCTCGGCCTGTGACCCTGTTTATCTATATCCTACAGATGTTTCTCGGAGGGGCGCCTGGAGGGACGGCTGGGGGTCTCAAGATTACGACTTTCTTTGTCTTGTTGGTTTTTGCGCGTAGTGAATTGCTGGGCTTGCCTCATGCCAATGTTGCGCAGAGAACCATTGAGGCTCGAACAGTTCAAAAATCCTTTAGTGTCTTCATTATCTTTTTGATGACCTTCTTGTTGGGCTTGATGTTGTTGGGAATTACAGCAGAAGGAACACCGCGATTTATTTACCTCATGTTTGAGACCATTTCAGCCCTTGCGACAGTTGGGGTAACGGCAAATCTGACACCAGAACTGGGCAAGTTAGCTCTCAGCATTGTCATGGTACTCATGTTTATTGGCCGTATCGGTCCCTTGACCTTGCTGGTCAGTCTAGCGGATTACCAGCCTGATAAGAAAGATTTGATTCAGTATATGAAAGCAGATATTAGTATTGGATAAGAAAGGAAGAACTATGTCAGATCGTACGATTGGAATTTTAGGTTTGGGGATTTTCGGGAGTAGTGTCCTGACGGCCCTAGCCAAGCAAGATATGAATATTATTGCCATTGACGACCACGCTGAGCGTATCAATCAATTTGAGCCAGTTTTGGCGCGTGGAGTTGTGGGCGATATTACAGATGAGGAACTCCTCAGAACTGCAGGAATTGATACCTGTGATACGGTTGTAGTGGCAACAGGGGAAAATCTAGAGTCGAGTGTGCTTGCAGTTATGCATTGTAAGAGTCTAGGGGTACCAAGGGTTATTGCCAAGGTCAAAAGCCAGACAGCCAAGAAGGTGCTAGAAAAAATCGGTGCTGACTCGGTGATTTCACCTGAGTATGAAATGGGGCAGTCTCTAGCGCAGACCATTCTCTTTCATAACAATGTTGATGTCTTTCAGCTGGATAAAAATGTGTCTATCGTGGAGATGAAGATTCCGAGTGTTTGGGCAGGTCAAAGCCTGAGCCAGCTAGATCTACGTGGCAAATACAACCTCAATGTCCTAGGGTTTCGTGAACAAGAAAATTCACCCTTGGATGTCCAGTTTGGCCCTAATGATCTCTTGAAGGCGGATGCCTATATCTTGGCGGTCATTAACAACCAGTATCTAGATGATTTGGCAGAATTAAATTCGTAAAAAAATTAATATAAGTATTTTATAAGAGGGATTTAAGAAAAATTTTAACTTTTTCTTAATCCTTTTTAATTTTAGGAGATTATACTAGAGTCATCAAATAAAGAAAAACTCTAAGGAGAATCCTATGAAATTCAATCCAAATCAAAGATATACTCGTTGGTCTATTCGTCGTCTCAGTGTCGGTGTTGCCTCAGTTGTTGTAGCCAGTGGCTTTTTTGTCCTAGTTGGCCAACCAAGTTCTGTACGTGCCGATGCGATCAATCCAACCCCTGCCCAAGTAGTGCCAGACGCTGCTTCGGTGAGTGAAAAGAGCGACTTACCAGCAGAGGTTCTCAAGAAAGCAGTTGATGTAGCTCTTCCTTCAGAACAGGCAGATTCAACACCTAAAGCAAGCTTGGATACTACAAGCTCTCCAGAAAAAGGAGATGTGGCTGCTAAAGAACCAGTAGCAGCACCAAAAGAAGAAGTGCAAGCAAAACCAGAATCTAAGAAAGAAACAGAAGATGCGGTTAAACCTGCGACAAATCCTGCGCCTACAGTTTCGGGACAAGACCGTGAAGCAAGTGAAGTGCAGCCAGCAACTACTCCAGCTGAAGTCCAAAAAGGCGTAGCTGATAATACTAAAGACACAGTGGACGTTCCAGCAACTTACTTGGATAAAGCTAATTTCCCAGGCCCATTCACAGCCGGTGTTAACCAAGTCATTCCTTACGAATTCTTCGCTGGTGACGGTATGTTGACTCGTCTTATCTTGAAGGATTCAGACAAGGCCCCATGGTCAGATAACGGTTCAGCTAAAAACCCCGCCCTTCCACCAGTAGAGAAATTGGGCAAAGGCCTTTACTTCTACGAAGTAGATTTGGCTGATACTCAAGGTAAATCAGATAAAGAGCTTCTTGACCTCTTGAAACAAAATGGTACACAAAGCTACAAGGCAACCATCAAGGTGTACGGTGCGAAGGATGGCCAGGCCGATTTGAGCAATCTCGTAGCGACTAAGGATTTGGATGTCAACTTGAACGGCTTGACTACCCCAGCTGAAGTCCAAAAAGGCGTAGCCGACAATACTAAAGACACAGTGGATGTTCCGGCTACATACTTGGATAAAGCCAACTTCCCAGGTCCATTCACAGCCGGTGTCAACCAAGTCATTCCATATGAATTCTTCGCCGGAGATGGTATGTTAACTCGCCTTATCTTGAAAGCCTCCGACAAGGCTCCGTGGTCAGACAATGGTTCAGCTAAAAATCCAGCCCTTCCACCAGTAGAGAAATTGGGCAAAGGTCTCTACTTCTATGAAGTGGACTTGGCAGGTACTCAAGGAAAATCAGATAAAGAGCTTCTAGACCTCTTGAAACAAAACGGCACTCAAAGCTACAAGGCGACTATCAAGGTGTACGGCGCTAAAGATGGCAAGGCTGATTTGACAAATCTCGTAGCGACTAAAGAATTGGATGTCAACTTGAATGGCTTGACTACCCCAGCTGAAGTCCAAAAAGGCGTGGCTGACAATACCAAAGATACAGTAGACGTCCCAGCTACTTACTTGGACAAAGCTAACTTCCCTGGTCCATTCACAGCTGGTGTCAACCAAGTTATTCCGTATGAATTCTTCGCCGGAGACGGTATGTTGACTCGTCTGATCTTGAAAGCCTCTGACAAAGCCCCATGGTCAGACAATGGTTCAGCTAAAAATCCAGCTCTTCCACCAGTAGAAAAATTGGGGAAAGGTCTCTACTTCTACGAAGTAGACTTGGCCGGCACTCAAGGCAAATCAGACAAAGAGCTTCTTGACCTCTTGAAACAAAACGGCACTCAAAGTTACAAGGCAACTATCAAAGTGTACGGTGCCAAAGATGGCAAGGCCGATTTGAGCAACCTTGTAGCGACTAAAGAATTGACAGTGAACTTAAATGGCTTAACTACCCCAGCTGAAGTGCAAAAAGGTGTGGCTGATAATACGAAAGATACAGTGGATGTTCCGGCATCTTACTTGGATAAAGCTAACTTCCCTGGTCCATTCACAGCCGGTGTTAACCAAGTCATTCCATATGAATTCTTCGCTGGTGACGGTATGTTAACTCGCCTTATCTTGAAAGCATCCGACAAGGCTCCATGGTCAGACAATGGTTCGGCTAAAAATCCAGCCCTACCACCAGTAGAAAACTTGGGCAAAGGCCTTTACTTCTATGAAGTGGATTTAGCAGGTACCCAAGGTAAATCTGACAAAGAATTGCTTGACTTGTTGAAACAAAACGGCACTCAAAGCTATAAAGCTACCATCAAAGTGTACGGTGCTAAAGACGGAAAGGCCGATTTGAGCAACCTTGTAGCGACTAAAGAATTGACAGTGAACTTGAATGGGTATAAGTCCCTCAATCCGATGAAATCTCAAATGCCAGCTGCTAGCCAAGATAAGATGATGCCTAACAAAGAGCAGAACAAAACCATGAATACTAGCCAGCCAATGGCAACTCCAAGTATGAAGCAAGATCAAGTGGCAGCAACCTCAAGCAAAATGCCTGATGAAGGCAAGGTGGTATCCAATAATAAGGTGTCAAGTTCAATGATGGCTACTCAAATGAAAGACCAAAAAGCCATGCTTCCATATACTGGTGAAGCCCAAACATCAATGGCTACTATTGGATTCTTTGGACTCGCCTTTGCTGGACTGCTAGGTGGACTCGGTTTGAAAGCTAAAAAAGAGGAAAATGACTAGTCTAGTTACAGACTTTCTATCTAGGATTTGAAAAATCCAGATATCGTTTAGAATGTTCGTAAAGAGATAAAAATAGTGTTATACTATTGTGGTATAGCACTGTTTTTTTCAAAGGAGAGACAGATGGGAAAGACAATTTTACTCGTTGACGACGAGGTAGAAATCACAGATATTCATCAACGTTATCTGGTTCAGGCAGGATATCAGGTTTTGGTGGCCCATGATGGAGTAGAGGCTTTAGAAATCTTCAAGCGAAAACCAATTGATTTGATTATTACAGATATCATGATGCCTCGGATGGATGGTTATGATTTGATTAGTGAGGTTCAGTATCAATCTCCGGATCAGCCTTTTCTCTTTATCACGGCTAAAACTAGCGAGCAGGACAAGATTTATGGACTGAGCTTAGGGGCAGATGACTTTATTGCCAAGCCCTTTAGCCCTCGTGAGCTGGTTTTGCGTGTCCACAATATCTTGCGTCGCCTTCATCGTGGAGGTGAGACAGAAGTCGTCAGTCTCGGGGATTTACGGATGAATCACGGTAGCCATGAGGTTCAAGTCGGAGATGTAGCGCTTGATTTGACAGTCAAATCCTTCGAACTTCTATGGCTTCTAGTCAGCAATCCAGAACGAGTTTTTTCTAAGACAGACCTCTATGAAAAGGTCTGGCAAGAAGACTATGTGGATGATACTAATACCTTGAATGTTCATATTCATGCTCTTCGACAGGAGTTGGCTAAACATGCCAGTGCAGAAACACCGACCATCAAAACCGTCTGGGGTTTGGGCTACAAAATTGAGAAAGCGCGAGGTAGTTAATGAAATTAAAAAGTTATATTTTAGTGGGGTATGTCATTTCAACACTCCTAACGATTATCGTGGTTTTTTGGGCTGTTCAAAAAATGCTGATTGCGAAAAGTGAGATTTACTTTTTGCTTGGAATGACCATCGTTGCCAGCCTTGTCGGTGCGGGGATTAGTCTCTTTCTCCTATCGCCAGTCTTTACTTCATTGGGCAAACTCAAGGAACATGCCAAGCGGGTAGCGGACAAGGATTTTCCTTCAAATCTGGAGGTTCAAGGCCCTGTAGAATTTCAGCAATTAGGCCAAGCTTTCAATGAAATGTCCCATGATTTGCAGGCCACCTTTGATTCCTTGGAAGAAAGCGAACGAGAAAAGGGCTTGATGATTGCTCAACTTTCGCATGATATCAAGACCCCCATCACTTCGATCCAAGCGACGGTAGAAGGGATTTTGGATGGGGTTATTAAGGAAGGAGAACAGGAGCATTATCTAGCAACCATTGGACGCCAGACTGAAAGACTCAATAAACTGGTTGAGGAGTTGAATTTTTTGACCCTAAACACAGCTAGAAATCAGGTCGAAACGACCAGCAAGGACAGCATTTTTCTGGACCAGCTTTTGATTGAGTGCATGAGTGAATTTCAGTTCTTGATTGAGCAGGAGGAGCGAGATGTTCATTTACAGGTAATCCCAGAGTCTGCCCGGATTGAAGGAGATTATGCCAAGCTTTCTCGTATCTTGGTGAATCTGGTCAATAACGCTTTTAAATACTCAGCTCCAGGAACCAAGCTGGAAGTGGTGGCTAAGCTGGAAAATAACCAGCTTTCAATCAGTGTGACCGATGAGGGACAGGGGATTGCCCCAGAGGATTTGGAGAATATTTTCAAACGCCTTTATCGTGTAGAGACTTCGCGTAACATGAAAACAGGTGGTTATGGCTTAGGGCTTGCTATTGCGCGTGAATTGGCCCATCAATTGGGTGGGGAAATCACAGTCAGCAGCCAGTACGGTCTAGGAAGCACCTTTACCCTCGTTCTCAACCTCTCTGGCAATGAAAATAAAGCTTAAAACCCCTTTACAAATCCAGCTATTCATGGTAAAATGGATTTTGTGTGAAATATCAGCAGGAAAGCATGAAGCTCGTCAACAGGTGTCTTATGATAAGTAACCTTGGCTGTTTAGGCGAAGGGCATCTGCACGAATCAGGGCTTTCTAAGTGACTATTTCCACCGAAATATTATTTATATCAGGAGGACATTCACATGTCACGTTATACAGGACCATCTTGGAAACAAGCTCGTCGCCTTGGCCTTTCACTTACAGGTACAGGTAAAGAATTGGCACGTCGTAACTACGTACCAGGACAACACGGACCAAACAACCGTTCTAAATTGTCAGAATACGGTTTGCAATTGGCTGAAAAACAAAAACTTCGTTTCACTTACGGTGTAGGTGAAAAACAATTCCGTAACTTGTTCGTACAAGCTACAAAAATCAAAGGCGGAATCCTAGGTTTCAACTTCATGCTTCTTTTGGAACGTCGTTTGGATAACGTTGTTTACCGTCTTGGTCTTGCGACTACTCGTCGTCAAGCTCGTCAATTCGTAAACCACGGTCATATCCTTGTTGACGGAAAACGCGTTGATATCCCATCATACCGCGTAACTCCAGGTCAAGTGATTTCAGTTCGTGAAAAATCATTGAAAGTTCCAGCTATCCTTGAAGCAGTAGAAGCTACTCTTGGACGTCCAGCATTCGTATCATTCGACGCTGAAAAATTGGAAGGTTCATTGACTCGTTTGCCAGAACGCGACGAAATCAACCCAGAAATCAACGAAGCACTTGTCGTTGAATTCTACAACAAGATGTTGTAATATTTTATTGAATAAGATAGGCTTTGGAGCCTTGATATTAAGCACTTTGGGAGGCTTTCCCTTAGTGCTTTTTGATTTCTCTTAGTATCCAGCTATCATCGTCTATAAGCAATTAGACCCATATAGTTCAAAGTGATATAGTAGTCTAAAGGATGTGCCACCATGAATGCTTTAGAAAAAAGCTCTTCATCAACTTACTACAGTTGACAAAGAGCCATTTTTTATTGATAACTTCAATAAAAGTCATCTTTAAAAATTTAAAAGTTTATTTCTTTCTTCAATATCATTTTTAATACATTCTTCAAGCACCTTGGGATCAACATAGATCACATTCTCAATCATTTTTGCAGGAATGTTCATAGATAGTACCTGGAAAGAATATTTTTTAACAAGTGGTTCAAGTTTTGAGCCGTTTATATTGTTGTTAATGGCAGGGAAAATGATATCTTCCCATGAAAATGTGTAGTTATAAATTGTCGTGTTAAATCCAAGCTTTCTGACTTTAACCATATCATGTATGCGAATAAGTTTTACTAGTATATTAATACCATCAATATTCTTGGCTTTATAATTTTCACGTAAGTCTTTAAAAGAAGTATAGTTCTTGAAGGCAAGATAAGCCAGTAGAATAATTAAAATTAAAGGGACAATGCCTTTAGACGTTAGCAAGTCACTTATAGCTGTCAACTTAAAACTAAGTATGAAGTTGATAACAACTGCGTACAAAATAGCTAGTAGTGGCAATTTTACAAATAAAAAAGATTTGTATTTTATGGAAGTAATGGTATTGCTTTCTTTAAATTTTATTTTCATTAATGTTTCTCCTTAAATAGTATCAATTGAAAGAATATAGAGAAAGACTATCTAAAGTTAGTTTTATAATAAAACACCCCATCAGCTAGATATTTTTGTCTAACTAATAGGGTGTAAGTCATGAAACGGAATGACCTATTATTTTACTTCTGTAAACACAACGTGTTTGCGAAGTTTTGGTGAGTATTTCTTCAATTGAAGACGGTCTGGAGTGTTACGTTTGTTTTTAGAAGTAAGGTACAAGCGTTCACCAGATTCTTTGTGTTCAAGTGTAATATTTACGCGCATGGTATCTCCCTTCTATTATTCAGCTGATGCAGCTTTAGCGATTTTACGTCCTTTGTAGTATCCTTTAAGTGATACACGGTGAGAACGTGAGTAATCTCCAGTAGTTTCGTCAAAGTTTACAGATGGAGCTGTTACTTTGTAGTGTGTACGACGTTTGTTTTTCTTCGCTTTTGAAGTGCGACGTGCAGGTACTGCCATTTTGATTTCTCCTTTAGGTATTTATATTCGATTCAATCTACTGATTTTCATCAACCATATTAGAATAACACATTTTTTTTGTAAAGTAAAGTTACTTGACAAAAAAAGATGAAAAAATTCTCCTGTCAGTCCTAGCAGACAGGAGAAGGTGTTAAATATCAATCTCAAATGGTTCGTCAATGGTTTCTGATACGTATTTTCCGTCTTTCTTCCGTTGTTTGACACATTCTGTGAGGAGATATTCGATTTGCCCATTGACTGAACGAAAGTCATCTTCTGCCCATGATGCGAGTGCAGCGTATAACTTTGTTGAGAGTCGAAGGGGGATCTGCTTCTTTTTAGCTTCAGCCATCTTTAGTAAAGACTTCCTGTGTTGACAATTGGTTGTGCATCATGATTGCCACAGAGTACGACAAGGAGATTTGAAACCATGGCAGCTTTTCGTTCTTCGTCAAGCTCTACCAATTCCCCTTCATTGAGTCGTTCTAGTGCCATTTCAACCATTCCTACAGCACCATCCACAATCATCTTACGGGCATCAATAATGGCAGATGCTTGTTGGCGTTGAAGCATGACAGCAGCAATTTCTGGAGCGTAAGCTAGGTAAGTAATACGTGCTTCAAGGATTTCCAAGCCAGCATCCTCAACACGACTTTGGATTTCCTCACGAATACGGTTAGCTACAATCTCACTAGAACCACGGAGACTACCTTCATCTGCTTGCCCGTCACCTGTAGTATCCACATTAGGAGAGACATCGTAAGGATAGATGCGGACAATATTTCGGAGGGCGCTATCACATTGCAATGAAAGATATTCTTTGTAGTTGTCCACATTGAAGACTGCTTTGGCTGTATCAACAACTCTCCAAGTTACCGCAATCCCGATTTCTACGGGATTTCCTAGACAATCATTGATTTTTTGGCGAGAATTGCTCAAGGTCATAACCTTGAGGGAAATCTGTTTTTTGCCAATTTCAATGTTTACATCATTGCCATTTGATGATTTCATTCCTGACAAAGGAGATTTTGTGCTAACATCACCACTTTGTCCCAGTCTAGTGTGATTTGCAGGGTTGACTGCTACGCTGAAGGGATTAACAAAGTAAAAACCAGGTTCTTTGATGGTACCTGTATAGTTACCAAAAAGGGTCAAAACCAGAGCTTCCTGAGGTTTGACAACTTTTAAACCAGCATGAGCTAGGCCTGCAATTAAGCTTAATAAAAGTCCGATAATAATTCCAAAAATGTTTTCCGAACCAACACCCATTATAAATATAAAGATACCGAGTACGAGCGCCAATTCAATGAGAATCAATGCGAATACACCATTTGGTTTTGAATTGATTAGTTTTTCAGTCATAAGAATGACCTCCTATTATTTGATATCTAAATGATATCACTTTAATTTATAAAGTCAAGAAATAAATGTAACATTTTTAAAGAAAATATTTCTGTATAGAATTTTCTGAAAATTCAAGAATTTTCTTCTGTTCATTGCTTTTAAAATGTGCTATAATAGTAAAAACTGAAATGGGAGGGAATAAATGACTGAATTAGATAAACGTCACCGCAGTAGCATTTATGATAGTATGGTAAAATCACCAAACCGTGCCATGCTTCGTGCGACTGGTATGACAGATAAGGACTTTGAAACACCGATTGTTGGGGTGATTTCGACTTGGGCGGAAAATACACCATGTAACATTCACTTGCATGATTTTGGTAAACTGGCTAAAGAGGGTGTCAAATCTGCAGGTGCTTGGCCTGTGCAGTTTGGGACTATCACTGTAGCGGACGGGATTGCTATGGGAACGCCTGGTATGCGTTTCTCTTTGACATCTCGTGATATCATTGCGGACTCAATCGAGGCGGCTATGGGTGGTCACAATGTGGATGCCTTTGTTGCTATCGGTGGCTGTGATAAGAACATGCCTGGTTCTATGATTGCCATTGCCAATATGGATATTCCAGCTATTTTCGCCTATGGTGGAACCATTGCACCGGGAAATCTTGATGGCAAAGACATTGACTTGGTTTCTGTTTTTGAAGGTATCGGAAAATGGAACCATGGGGACATGACAGCTGAGGACGTGAAACGTCTTGAATGTAATGCCTGCCCTGGACCTGGTGGCTGTGGTGGTATGTACACAGCTAATACCATGGCGACTGCTATTGAAGTTCTAGGTATGAGTTTGCCAGGCTCTTCATCTCACCCAGCTGAATCAGCTGATAAGAAAGAAGATATCGAAGCAGCAGGACGTGCTGTTGTTAAGATGTTGGAGCTCGGTCTCAAGCCATCAGATATCTTGACTCGTGAAGCCTTTGAAGATGCCATTACTGTAACTATGGCTCTCGGCGGTTCTACAAACGCCACTCTTCACTTGCTTGCCATTGCCCATGCTGCCAATGTTGACTTGTCACTTGAGGACTTCAATACGATTCAAGAACGTGTGCCACACTTGGCTGACTTGAAACCATCTGGTCAGTATGTCTTCCAAGACCTTTACGAAGTCGGTGGTGTGCCTGCGGTTATGAAGTACTTGCTGGCAAATGGTTTCCTTCATGGAGATCGCATCACATGTACTGGTAAGACTGTCGCTGAGAACTTGGCTGACTTTGCAGACCTTACACCAGGTCAAAAAGTCATCATGCCACTTGAAAATCCTAAACGTGCAGATGGTCCGCTTATCATCTTGAACGGGAACCTTGCTCCTGATGGTGCGGTTGCCAAGGTATCAGGTGTTAAGGTGCGTCGTCACGTTGGACCAGCTAAGGTCTTTGACTCAGAAGAAGATGCTATTCAGGCCGTTCTGACAGATGAAATCGTTGATGGCGATGTAGTCGTTGTTCGTTTTGTTGGACCTAAGGGTGGTCCTGGTATGCCTGAGATGCTGTCACTTTCATCAATGATCGTTGGTAAAGGTCAAGGAGACAAGGTTGCCCTCTTGACGGATGGCCGTTTCTCAGGTGGTACTTATGGTCTGGTTGTTGGACATATCGCCCCTGAAGCTCAGGATGGTGGACCGATTGCCTACCTTCGTACAGGCGATATCGTTACGGTTGACCAAGATACTAAAGAAATTTCCATGGCTGTATCCCAAGAAGAACTTGAAAAACGTAAGGCAGAAACTACCTTGCCACCACTTTACAGTCGTGGTGTCCTCGGTAAATATGCTCATATCGTATCATCTGCTTCACGCGGAGCCGTGACAGACTTCTGGAATATGGACAAGTCAGGTAAAAAGTAAATTCAAAAAGCAAGCCAACTTCGGCTTGCTTCTTTTCATCTTCAAAAGTGATTTGCCTGCTTAACGAGGTGGCAGTCCAAGGGCAATACGGCCGTAGCGACTGATTCGTGTGATTTTCCAAGCAGGCGACCAGGTAACTTCAACCTTGACATCTTCGATACCCTCGATTTGTTTGAGACCTGCAACGATTTCGATAGGCAGGCTTTCGGCACAATCGCAGGCAGTATCGGTGAAGGTCATGACAATTTTGCAGAGGCCTGTTTCGTCTAGATTGATCTCATAAATCAGCCCTAGATTGTAAACATCCAATTCCACATCTGTATCAAAAACCTTCTCTAGCTTTTCGATAATTTGGTCTTGCAAGGCCAAAGCGCGGTCATTGATTTTGATATCCTCTCTCATTACAGTCCCTCCACGTGATAAATATCCTCTATTTTCTCATAATTCTGACAATTTGGCAAGTTTTTGATGAATTTTCTGAAAAGACTCTCTTGAGATTTTCTTCTCTTACTGTTTTAATCCCTTTATTTATGGTAAAATAAGACTATTAAGTTTAAAGAGGATTCCCTATGAAATTACAAAAACCAAAAGGAACGCAGGATATTTTACCTGCTGAATCTGCCAAATGGCAGTACGTTGAGGGCTTTGCCCGTGAGATTTTCAAGCGCTATAACTATGCAGAAGTGCGCACGCCTATTTTTGAGCATTACGAGGTCATCAGTCGCTCTGTCGGAGATACAACGGATATCGTAACCAAGGAAATGTATGATTTCTATGACAAGGGTGACCGCCATATTACTCTCCGTCCAGAAGGAACTGCGCCCGTTGTCCGTTCCTATGTAGAAAATAAACTCTTCGCCCCAGAAGTGCAAAAGCCAAGTAAGTTCTACTACATGGGACCTATGTTCCGTTATGAGCGTCCACAGGCAGGGCGTTTGCGCCAGTTCCACCAGATTGGTGTTGAGTGTTTTGGATCTAGCAATCCAGCTACCGATGTGGAAACAATCGCGATGGCAGCCCATTTCTTGAAAGAAATCGGTATCCAAGGTGTCAAATTGCACCTTAACACTCTTGGAAATCCTGAGAGCCGTGCGGCCTACCGTCAAGCCTTGATTGACTATTTGACACCGCTCAAGGAGACCTTATCTAAAGATAGCCAACGTCGTTTGGAGGAAAATCCTCTCCGTGTCTTGGACTCTAAGGAAAAAGAAGACAAGGTGGCAGTGGAGAATGCGCCTTCTATCTTGGACTTCCTTGATGAAGAAAGTCAAGCTCACTTTGATGCTGTGCGTCAGATGTTGGAGAATCTTGGAGTAGATTATATCATCGATACCAATATGGTGCGTGGTCTAGACTACTACAACCACACCATTTTCGAGTTTATCACTGAGATTGAGGGCAATGACCTGACAGTCTGTGCGGGTGGTCGTTACGATGGTTTGGTTTCTTACTTTGGAGGCCCTGAAACTGCTGGCTTTGGTTTTGGACTTGGCGTAGAGCGCCTGCTTCTCATTCTTGAAAAGCAAGGTGTGGCTCTCCCTATCGAAAACGCCCTAGATGTCTATATCGCAGTCTTGGGTGATGGAGCAAATGTCAAGGCCTTGGAATTGGTACAGGCTCTTCGCCAACAAGGATTCAAAGCAGAGCGTGATTACCTCAACCGTAAGCTCAAAGCTCAGTTCAAGTCAGCCGATGTCTTTGTGGCTAAGACCCTCATCACCCTAGGAGAGAGTGAAGTCGAAAGCGGACAAGTAACGGTCAAGAACAACCAAACCCGAGAAGAAGTGCAAGTGTCACTTGAGACAATCAGCCAAAACTTCTCAGGAATCTTTGAAAAACTAGGATTTTAATAACAGAAAGACTGGTCAGAGAACTACTCTGACCTTTTTCTTTTGCAAAATGACAAAAATCATAAACTTTTTGACAAATATGCTTGTCAAAAAGAAAAAGATGTGTTACAATGTAAGCAAGTTAAGAGAAAAGGAGCAAGGAACGATTATGTGGGCATTAGGATTTGTACCTCTTGTGATTATGTATTATATCTACCATTCCCAAAAGGTCAAGAAACTAGAGAATAAAATCAAAAGAATTGAGCAAAAAGAGAAAGGAAATAAAGAAATGTCAAGATTATTAAAAGAATTGATTGGGAAAACACCGACAATCGTTGGACAATTGTTTGGGACAGATAACTGGGAAGTTGTAGATGTTGATGAGGAGTGGGTCAAGCTACGTCGTGTTGATAAAAAAGGAAAAGAAAAATTCAAATTACAACGCATTGAGGATATCCAAACCGTTGAATTTGACGGAAAGTAGGTGTGTAACATGCAACTTAAAAATCGTCTAAAAGAGCTTCGAGCTCGCGATGGTCTCAATCAAACCGAACTGGCTAAGCTAGCAGGGGTTTCTAGGCAGACCATTAGTCTATTAGAACGGGATGAGTACACCCCATCCATTATCATTGCCTTGAAAATATCTCAAATTTTCAACGAAACAGTCGAATCGGTATTTCGCTTGGAGGAGGACGAGTGATGAATAAGTTTAAAGTGATTTATTATGTAGTGGTCACAGCTCTATTAGTCAGCGTGCTTCTATTGATTGGGATAGACTTAGGCTGGTTTAATCCATATCAAAGTAACCAATTTATTTGGGCCTACTTTGCTCTCATCCCAGTAATTGAATGGATTGAAAAGAAATCCAAAAATCTAGCAAGTGAAAAAGGAGAATGAAAATGAAAAAGAAAAATAAAGGTGGATTGTTATTTTTAATGTCTGTTGTCTTAGGAGGTTTCTTGGGCGGTTTTGTAGGGATGTTTAAAGCTGGTGCCGAATCCAACGGAATTATTTTAGATGTAAAAATCTTAATACCCTGGATATCAGCTATTTGTTTACTGATAGGTTTCATTAGCATTCTTTTGACTTTCAATTTCTTAAAGAAAAGCAGAAAATTTCATTCCTTGTATCAAGAGGAAATGGATGATGACCTGAATGAAATATATTATGTGCAAATGTACCGGAATCTTGAGTTTGGAACCATTGCCTTTAATATTACAACTGTAGCGATTTTATTGGCTCTCTTCATTTCAGTAAGTGAAGTGGTTATACTAAATAGAAGCAATCTAACCTTATCTCTTTCTTTTTTGGGATTAGTGTTGATTTTTAATGTTCAAAAATATTTTTATAAAACCATTGCGATTGTTCGTCAGTTTGATTTGGCATTTTTCTCTACACCAAAGGATGTCTTGGAATATATCAATTCTTATGATGAAGGGGAGCGCCAGGCTAATTTGGAACAGAGTTTTCGGATTTTATTCCAATTAAATCAGTATGTCTTGCCAGTCTTATATATTTTTCTTTTTATCATTTCTTTCTTGACAGGAGAGATTCAGTTACTAGCTTTCTTGCTTGTAGGAGCTATCCATATTTATATCAATGTGATGCAGTTACCTATGGTAAAACGCTATTTCAAATAAAGGAGTTTCTATGATTCGTGTTGAAAATGTAAGCAAAAGTTTTGGGAGCAAAAAAGCTCTTCATCAGATTTCTTTTGAGATTAAGGAGGGCGAAATCTTTGGTTTTCTTGGCCCTTCTGGCTCAGGTAAAACAACTATGATTAATGTCTTAACAGGACAGTTGGCTGCAGATCAAGGTAAAACAGTTTTGTTAGGCAAGAATTCTCAAGATTTAACCTCAAATGATTTGGAACAAATTGGTATTGTTAGTGATGGCAGTGGTTTTTATGAAAAGATGAGTCTTTACAAAAATCTTCTCATCTATGCTAAGCTGTATGGTCTCAAGTCAGATAGAGTAGTTCAGGTGCTTCAACAGGTTGGATTGGCAGATGCTAAAGATACTATCGCAGAAAAACTATCTACAGGAATGAAACAACGAATGTTCTTGGCCCGTGCCCTTCTGAATGCTCCTAAGATTCTCTTTCTAGATGAGCCAACTAGTGGCTTAGACCCTACAACATCTAAGATGATTCATACCCTACTACAAGAATTAAAGCAGGCGGGGACAACTATTTTTCTGACCACGCATGATATGCATGAAGCAACTCTGCTTTGTGATCGCTTATCTCTTTTAAATAAGGGTAATTTAATAGAGTATGGAAGTCCGCAAGATATCATCCAGAAGTACCATGTGGATAAGAAAGTACGTGTGGTTTATAATGATGGACGAGAACAGATAGTTCCATTTGAAGAATTACCACATTTAGACACGACAGATTTGATGATGGTTCACTCTTGTGAGCCGACACTAGAAGAAATCTTTATCAGATTGACAGGAGAAAAGTTAGATGTTTAGAAAATTAAATGCCCTACTATGGTTAAGAGTGCAAGTTCTTATTAGCAATTCAACTTTGTTAGCGACTTTATTGATGCCTTTTGGTATT
Source organism: Streptococcus symci (assembly GCF_006385165.1). Lineage (GTDB taxonomy): Bacteria > Bacillota > Bacilli > Lactobacillales > Streptococcaceae > Streptococcus > Streptococcus symci. The sequence goes on from NZ_VFJA01000005.1 coordinate 96,747, forward strand.
GCTGTTTTATATAATGAATTTTTAAATAAGAATGGACAATTGAGCCTATTTTTACTATCTTCTAGCTTGACGATGGTCTTGAGCATGGGAAGTGGTTATATGGTATCGATTATGATGGCAGAAGATAAGGAAAAACGAAATCTTAAATCACTCATCCTAAGTGGTGTGACAGCAACAGAATATACTTTCAGTATGCTTGTTCTCCCTATTCTGATAATGTTGGTTGCTATGATTGTACTTCCCATCTATCTTAAAGTAGATGTATCTGGTTATTTATTTGCTTACGTTATCTATTTGCTCCTAGCAACTATTAGTATTATTTTTCTCAACCTTCTAATCGGTGCGGTATCAGATACTCAGTCTAAAGCGCAAGTTTATAGTATCTTCCCTATGTTAATTGTCTCTTTTTTACCTATGATTGCTCTTCAAAATGATACGGTTCAGAAAGTGTTGGATTACTCTTTTATTGGTCCTATTGTAAATCTTTTAAATAAAAAAGGTGGAGAAATATCTTTTTCTAACATCGGTATGTTACTTGCCTGGGTACTTGTATTAGGAATAGCAAACCTCTTTGTATTGAAAAACAGCTATAAAGCAAGATAGGAGATTTATATGAAATTACTTAAAAATTTTGGCTGGTTTCTTCTAGCTGTTCTATCCTTTTTCTTTGGCTATGGTCTGGTTCAGAGTATGGCTCTGTCAGCTCTTGGACTAGGGGCTTCGATATATGGAGTTTTACCACTTTATATCGCCCTGTCAGGAGCCTATGTTTATGGAATTTACAGATGGTATCAGACAGAAAAGGTTAGCATCCAGACGACTGCTTTTAATCGTCATATCTGGTTGCCTACTCTGGTTTTGCTAGTGGCTATTACAGCCCAGTTCTTTTTACCAGAAGATCCGTCGGTCAGTCAACAAATCGTATCTCAACTGACAGTGGAACAGCCTGCATTTGGTTTCTTTATGGTGGTGGTCTTTGCTCCTTTGACGGAAGAACTTATCTTTAGAGGGATGTTGGCACGCTATCTCTTTCCTAAGCAGGACAAGAGCAAACAGGTTCTGTTTCTTCTGGTATCTAGTATTCTGTTTGCCTTGATTCATTTCCCAGGTGATGTGCAACAATTTTTAGTCTATACTAGTCTTGGTTTTAGCTTGGGCTTGGCTTATATTAGCAGAAAAGGTCTGGTCTACAGTATTTCTCTCCACGCTTTGAATAATTTAGTCAGCTTTTTGATGATTCTCATGCTATAATAGAGTCAGGAGGTCACATGAAACGAGTAATTTTATTAGCAGTGATTCAAGCAGTTGTTCTATTTTTCATCATTGGAGCGCTAGCTTATGCTTTCAAGGGAGATTTCTTCTATAACTATCTAGCAGTCGTCTTTGCCCCTATTGCTGGTGTCTTGCGCTTTGGGACAGCTTACACAACGGAGATTGTCTTGCCTCGAAAGGCAGCCGAAATTGCTGAAAAGCGTAAAGCAGGCAACAATTCAAAATAAAAGAGTCCGGTGAAGTTCATCGGATTTTTGTATGGGCGCTAATTTTTAGAGTCTTCACTTGATTTTTAAAGACTGGCAAACTTTTCTGATGATTTTCATGAAGAGCCTGCGCTTTTATGGTAAAATAGTAACAGAATAAAAGAGGAGAGAAACAATGAAACGTAGTATGTATGCTGGTCGTGTTCGTGAGGAACACATCGGACAAGAAATGACCTTGAAAGGATGGGTTGGTCGTCGTCGTGACCTTGGTGGTTTGATCTTTATCGACCTTCGTGACCGTGAAGGAATCATGCAGTTGGTTATCAACCCTGAAAAAGTCTCTGCAGAGGTCATGACAACAGCTGAAAGCCTTCGTAGTGAATTTGTTATCGAGGTGACTGGTCAGGTCGCTGCGCGTGAGCAAGCCAATGATAAGTTACCAACTGGTGCAGTTGAGTTAAACGTGACAGCTCTTACTGTGCTTAACACAGCTAAGACAACACCATTTGAGATTAAGGATGGCATTGAGGCAAATGACGATACACGTTTGCGTTACCGTTACCTTGACCTTCGTCGTCCAGAAATGTTGGAAAATCTTAAACTTCGTGCTAAGGTGACCCACTCTATCCGCAACTACTTGGATGAGTTGGAGTTTATCGACGTGGAGACACCATTCCTTTCTAAGTCAACGCCTGAAGGGGCGCGTGACTATTTGGTGCCATCTCGTGTTAATAAAGGGCATTTTTACGCGCTTCCTCAAAGTCCACAAATCACGAAACAGCTCTTGATGAATGCTGGTTTTGACCGTTACTACCAAATCGTCAAATGTTTCCGTGACGAGGACTTGCGTGGTGATCGCCAGCCTGAGTTTACTCAGGTTGACTTGGAAACGTCTTTCCTTACTGAGCAAGAAATCCAAGATATCACAGAAGGCTTGATTGCGCGTGTGATGAAAGAAACAAAAGGCATCGAAGTGACGCTTCCATTCCCTCGCATGAAATACGATGATGCTATGGCTCTTTACGGTTCTGACAAGCCAGATACCCGTTTTGACATGTTACTTCAGGACTTGACAGAAGTGGTCAAAGGTGTAGACTTTAAAGTCTTTTCAGAAGCACCTGCTGTAAAAGCAATTGTAGTCAAAGGCGCTGCGGACAACTATTCACGTAAAGACATCGACAAGATGACGGAAGTAGCCAAACAGTACGGTGCCAAAGGTCTTGCTTGGGTCAAGGTGGTTGATGGAGAATTAAACGGACCAGTTGCTAAGTTCTTGACAGGCATCCAAGCAGAATTGACAACAGCGCTTGCTCTTGAAGATAAGGACTTGGTTCTCTTTGTGGCGGATACGCTTGAAGTGGCCAATGCAACTCTTGGTGCCCTTCGTGGACGTATTGCCAAAGAGCTTGGCTTGATTGATAACGATAAATTCAACTTCCTTTGGGTGGTTGACTGGCCAATGTTTGAATGGTCTGAAGAAGAAGGTCGCTACATGAGCGCCCACCATCCATTCACACTTCCACAGGAAGAGACTGCTCACGAATTAGAAGGTGATTTGGCGAAGGTTCGTGCCATTGCTTACGATATTGTCTTGAACGGTTATGAGCTTGGTGGTGGTAGCCTTCGTATTAATCAAAAAGACCTTCAAGAACGCATGTTCAAGGCTCTTGGTTTCTCAGCCGAAGAAGCAAATGACCAGTTTGGCTTCCTTCTTGAAGCCATGGACTATGGTTTCCCACCACACGGTGGCTTGGCTATCGGACTTGACCGATTTGTCATGCTCTTAGCAGGAGAAGAAAATATCCGTGAAGTCATTGCCTTTCCTAAGAATAACAAGGCAACTGACCCAATGACACAAGCTCCTTCAACAGTAGCTCTCAAACAACTAGAGGAACTCAGCTTACAAGTAGAAGAAGATGAAACAAGCAAAACGAATTAAGCGGTGGCGCTATTATCTGCGCCGCTTTGCTCATCAAATAAAAATTTTACGTGTCTTACAAAGCATCTCTCGCGAAAAATATGATGAGAAGATTTCAGCTTCTCTGGTCTATGGATTTTTATCAGCAGTAGCGGTCAATTTCTTTTTCCAACCAGGGCATGTGTATTCGAGTGGTGCTACAGGTTTGGCACAGATTATCTCTGCCTTGAGTAATCACTGGTTTGGTTTTCATATTCCGATTTCGCTAACCTTTTACGCCATTAATTTTCCTTTGATGGTCTTGGCTTGGTATCAGATTGGCCATAAGTTCACCGTCTTTACCTTTATCACGGTATCCATGAGTTCCTTCTTTATCCAGTTTGTCCCTGTAGCGACCTTGACTGAGGATCCCATTATCAATGCCCTTTTTGGGGGTGTTGTCATGGGCTTGGGGATTGGTTTTGCTCTTCTCAACAATATCTCCAGTGGAGGTACAGATATTGTCAGCCTGACCATTCGCAAGAAAACGGGGAGGAATGTCGGTAGTATTTCTTTCTTGGTAAATGGAACCATCATGCTGATAGCAGGTTTGACCTTTGGTTGGAAATACGCTCTCTACTCTATGATTACCATCTTTGTCTCTAGCCGTGTGACAGATGCGATCTTTACCAAGCAAAAACGCATGCAGGCCATGATTGTGACCAATCATCCAGACAAGGTAATTGAAAAAATCCATAAAAAATTGCACCGCGGAGCAACCATGATCCACGATGCAGAAGGAACCTATAATCACGAAAGAAAGGCAGTTTTAATTACTGTCATTACACGTGCAGAGTTTAATGAATTTAAACAGATTATGAAACAGGTGGATCCAAGCGCCTTTGTCTCTGTATCGGAGAATGTGCATATTCTGGGACGATTCGTTGAAACAGAAAATTAGTAACTAAAAAACCAGCGCGAGCTGGTTTTTATTTTTCGATAATTTTATGGGCAATTAACTGACGATAACAAATTTGCTTATTGCTTTTAGCATCGTTGATAATCTGGAGGATAGTTTCAAGAGAAACACGACCAAGTTCTAAGCTATTGATATCGACATAGGCCGCCAAGTTGAGCTTGGGATTGACCGAGTCAAAGCTGAGAACAGGGACATCCAGTTGGTGCTTAGCAATATAGTCACAGACCCCTTCGGCTAGGAGGCTATCGGTTGTAATGATAGCATCAATCTGCGGGTCATGCTGAAAGAGGAGTTTACTAAATTGGTACCCTTTTTCCTCTAGAAATTCATTTGCAAAGTAGGTCAGATTGTCATCAAGAGGCAGTTTGTATTGTTTGAGTGCTGACTCATAGCCTGTTAAACGGTCTTGCGTTACGAAGAGTCGCTTAGTCCCTCCAATGAAGGCAATTCGTTTGCAGCCTTTTTTGATAAAATATTCGGTTGCATCAAAACCAGCTTGGACATTGTCATTATCGACAAGAGGGATAAAGGGTGAAATGGATTTTCCTAGGATGAGGAAGGGGAACTGCTCATCAGCGACCAGCTTGACCAAGGGATCCTCCTCTTCGGCATAAAGGAAGATTAAACCATCCACACGTTTACCGTAAACCATCTGTGAAATAGCTTTAAGGCGCTCTTTTTCATCTTTACCTGTTGCAATCTGAATAGCATAGTGGTTTTCAGAAGCGACTTGGGCGATACCACGGAGGACAGATGGGAAGAAAGGATTTTGATAGAAGGCGTCTGAGTCGTCAGGAAGGACCAAGCCGATAACTTGGGTATAACTACTTACCAAACTACGAGCGTTGAGGTTGGGGTGGTAATTAAGCTCCTTCATAGCTTTGCGAACGCGTTTTTTTGTTTCATCGCTAATGGTTGATTTGTTTTGAATAACACGGGTTACGGTTGAAGGTGAAACACCAGCAGCCTTGGCCACGTCTTTAATCGTAACGGGCATAAAAATCTCCTATTTATGGTAATCTGGATCACGGAAATGCGTTTTATAAAAGATAGTGACCAGATACAGAACAAAAAGAATGTTTTGTACAGTGATGAGGTTTGACATATTTTGGCCAAAGAGTCCCAAAATAAGTGTAATCAGAGTTGGTAATCCTAAACAGTTCAAGATAAAATGGTAGCACTCTTTAAAGGTTCTAAATGAAAAGAGGCGTGATTTCTTAGTGATATAAAGGAGAAGACTCGCTCCTAGAGAGACAATGAAGAAATTCAAACCAAAGAGAAAGCTGGCACCGAGAACTAGGAAGAGACTGATATAGACACGATTCTGCTGATACCAGTCTTTAGAAATGGCTTGGGTCAAGCTATCTTTATTTTTGAAACTCTCAGTCTCAATCGCTCGGTAAGAGACACGGGTCAGTTCTTTACTTTCCTTGCTGATGACGAGCTCATTCGTATCGAAATGCAGTTGCAAGTCCTTAGGTAATTCCTTGCTTTGACTTGGACCGATCACAATAGAATGCGCGTGACTAGCTGTTCCAGTATAAGTTAATTTGCCATCAACAATTCTAACGTGTTCAGAGAGATCTTGGACAACCTCATCTGTCAATGGTTCATAGACATTATCGATAAAGGTTTCTAGCGGATAAGTCTCCTGTGAGCTGTTTTGGATGGCAATGGGTACCATAGACAAGCTGATAAGGAAGATACTGGTAAAGAGAAGCTGAAACCAGTTGAGTCCGAAACGTTTGGATAGGGGCTTACGAAATCCCCAAATACTTGAAAAATATGAAAATGGATATGGAAGCATTTGTATCTTTCTAAAAGGTGTTTTCTATATGAGTATTATTATATAGAGAAATGTGCTTTATTTCAAGTCTAGGAGACAAATTGCTTGATACAAGGATAGTTTTATAGTCACAAGCTCCAAAATGAAAAAGGGTGGCGGGGATATATTATCCCTTGTCGCCACCACTTGTAAGTCCTGAAACAAAGTTCTTTTGTAGGAAGAAGAAGAGAATACAGATTGGAAGGGCGATGAGGATAGCACCTGCTGAGAAGTAGGCAATCTTCATGTTCTTCGCATTGTTAACAAAGGTTTGGAGACCAACGGCAACAGTAAAGTATTCTTTCTCACGAAGCAAGAAACTAGAGAGGATGTAGTCCCCGAAAGGTCCCATGAAGGCCCAGAGAGCTTGTACGGCAACCATTGGGCGAACGAGTGGAAGAACAATTTGCCAGAAGCGGCGGAAGTGTCCTGCACCGTCTAGTTTTGCAGATTCATCTAGAGACATTGGCACTGTATCGAAGTAGCCTTTCATGAGCCAAGCATTCATCGGGATACCTCCACCAACGTATAGGAAGATGAGGAACCAGCTGTGGTTAAGGGCGTTCAACATAAGCGCCATAACGAAGAAGGCTGTCAAAGCGGCCATGGTTGGCACCATTTGGATAATCAAGAAGAAAACCAAACTTTGTTTACGAGCCAAGAAGTTGTAACGGCTGTAGGCATAACCAGCAAGTACGATGATACTTGTTTGAACAGCCATAGTAATCAAGGCGATAATCAACGTGTTGAGGTACCAAGTACCGTACAAGGTTTCAGAGAAGAGTCCTTGGAAGTTAGCAAAACTAAAGTCGACGTTGCTGTCTAGTTTAAAGGCTACTACGTTACCAGTCTTGAAGGCTGACATAATGGTAATCAAAAGTGGATAGATAATCACGATTGAAAGGCCAACTAAGTAGAGGTATGTAAGGGTTTGAGTCAGTCTACGTTTGAGTTTAATTGAGTTATTCATCTTAGACGTCCTCCATATCAAATGCGTGTAGTTTCTTGAATGCGATCATAGAGATTGAGATGACAATGATAGAGATAATCAAGGTAACAGCTGCCGCCATAGAGTATTGAGGAGATGTACCTGTTGTCAAACGGTAGATCCATGAAATCAAGATATCGGTTGAACCAGCTCCACCACCGACACTACCAGGTCCTCCAGCATTGAAGAGGTACATGATAGAGAAGTTGTTAAAGTTGAAGGTGTATTGGCTAATTAAAGTAGGTGCCGCAACCGCCAAGATCATTGGGAAAGTAATGTTGCGGAATTTTTGCCAAGCATTGGCACCGTCAATATAAGCTGCTTCGTAAAGGTCATTAGGAATAGATTGTAAGATACCCAAAGTCAAAACGTAGATGTATGGGAATCCAAGCCAACCTTGCATCATAATCAAGGCAATCTTAGTCCAGGTTGGGTCTGTTTTCCAAGGAATAAGAGCCCCATCAAGGAAAGGAAGGAATTTAGCCAAGATTGGCAATACTTGAGTGTTGATGGCTCCGACGCTATCATTAAACATGTTTGAGAATGTCAAGATAGTGATGAAGGCTGGAACAGCCCAAGGAAGAAGGAAAATAACACCAAAGATACGTTTTCCTTTGATAAACGGTTGGTTAGCAATGATAGCTGTGAAGATACCAATCACAATCTGCAAAGTTGAGGCAGCCAAAGCCCAGATGATAGTCCAAGAAAGAACGGCACCAAAGGCAGAACGGAAGGTACTCAAGCTCCAGATGTTTGTAAAGTTGGTCAAACCAACCCAGTCCAACAATTTGTTTGGTGGCAAGTGTTGGAAGTCATAGTTAGTAAAGGCGATCATCAAGGTTACGATAACTGGGAAGATAATCGCAAAAGTCATTGCAACATAAGATGGAATGATTAAGAGGTAAGGGAAGCCATTTTCATAAATCCCTTTGATCATATCTTTGAGGGTACGTGGAACTGGGATTCCATTGTTAATACGTTTTGCGATAGTATGTGCATCTTTGATATTTGCGAAATAAAAGAGTACATAAACGACTACAAAGATTAAATGGAAGGCACCACGAATCAGCATAAAGAGGGAATTATCACGACCTGGCTTGTCACCAAGAGTGATGAGATTGCTCAATTCAGGGGCTGCAAGTGCTAGGAAGTAAAGGACGAATACAAGGGTTACACCAAGGAAGATAAAACCTTTTGCTTTTTGTTTATTGTAAATCTGTCCTAACCCAGGAATGATAGACAGCAGGGCTGCTTTACTAGGTTGTTGCTTTTCCATAATAACTCCTTTCATAGAATACTGGTTTTTAGATAAAACCTAAACTATTTATGTTTCTATTGATAAATTCAAAGGGGGATTTGAATTCCACCCCCCTTGAACAAATTTTTTATTCACCAAATTTTTGTTTGATTGTTTCTTTGATCAATGTTACAGCATCGTTAGCAGCTGTTTTAGCATCTTTCTTACCACTTACAGAGTCAAAGAGCATGTTAGCAGCTGGTTCCCAAACTGCAGACATTTGAGAGATGTTTGGCATTGGTTGAGCGTTCTTGAACTGTTTGATAACAGCTGTTGTCAACTCATCGTTTTTACCTTCAGCGTATGAACGAGCTTCAGTGTTAGCTGGGATTTCGTTAGTTGCATCGTAGAAGGCTTTTTGTTGTTCAGTTGAAACAAGGAAGTCTACAAATTTTTGTGCGCCTTCAAGGTTCTTAGTGCTTGATGGGATGATCCAAGCTTTACCACCACCGAATGCTGCGTAGTCTTTTCCGTTTGGAAGAGTTGGGATAGTAGCAACACCGTAGTTTACTTTAGCATCTTTGAATGCTTTAGCTTTCCAAGGTCCATCAATGATAGCAGCTGTTTTACCTTCTTGGAATTGAGTTTGGATTAAGTTTCCAGCAGCTGTACCATCTTGCATACCTTTAGGCCATTTTTCATACCAAGATTTAGCGTAGTTGATACCTGCGATAGCACCTTCGTTTGCAAGACCGATGTCTTTAGGATTTTTACCGTTATCGCCAAATACATAAGCTCCGTTACCAGCAAGAAGTCCGTATGCATAGTAGAAGTTTGTCCAGTCAGCTAGGAATGCAGAAGTTTTTCCATCTTCTCCAGCGAATGCGTATTTGCTATCTTTAGCAAGTTCTTCTAATTCAGCAAAAGTTTTTGGAGCGTCTTTTACCAAGTCTTTGTTGTAGTACATAACAAGTGACTCGATAACCGCAGGAGCACCGTAAACTTTACCGTCAGCAGCTGTTACAAGAGATTTAGTTTTATCATCTGTTTTAGCGCCGTCGCTCAATTTCACTTCTGAAAGTTGTCCGTCAGTACCAAGGCTACCTACACGGTCGTATGGAGCCATCATAACGTCAGCAGCTTGACCTGATTGGTTGTCAAGAGAAAGTTTGTCAAGACCACCAAGTTGGTCACCAGATTTGATGTTAACTTTTGTTCCTGATTCTTTTTCATAAGCCTTAGCAACTGTTTCAGCAAAAGCTTTGTATTGGTCTTCAACGTAAAGAGTGATTTCTTTACCTTCAGATGAACCAGCATCAGCAGCTTTTTCAGCAGGTTTGCTTCCGCAAGCTACCAAAAGCAAGCTAGCAAGTGTAGCAGTTCCAAGCACAGCAGCGCTCTTCATGAATTTAGATGACATAGTGTATTCCTCCTAAAGAATAACAAATTTTATAATGAGGAAACGCAAACGTTTTCCTTTATGGGACTAGTATAGCACAATGGGAAAGCGGTTGCAAGTGTTTTTTGTAAAAATTTTAAAAAAATTTTACGAAAAGGGTAAGCGTTTTATTTGTTTATAATAGTAGAAAATCAAAAAATTGCTTTTATTTTAAATTTTAAAAAAAGTTGAGAAAACGATTGCCTAATTTACAAATGGAAACTAAGGAGATTTGCTACTTTAATTCCAGCTCATAAGATAAGTGAAAGCCTTATTCCTATTTTGTTTGCTTCCTGAAAGAATATATATACGAGTAAGAAGAAAAAATTTTTAAAAAATAATCAAAAAAGTTATTTAAAACCGCTTGCATTTATCAAGAAAATAAGCTATACTAGTAATAGCGCAAACGTTTGCGTTCATAAAAATGTAATATCTAACTATAAACACATGAGGTGCTTATTATGAAAAAACGTCAAAGTGGTGTGTTGATGCACATTTCTTCTCTTCCAGGAGCATACGGAATCGGATCATTTGGTAAAAGTGCTTACGACTTCGTTGATTTCTTGGTTCGCACAAAACAACGTTACTGGCAAATCCTTCCACTAGGAACAACTAGTTACGGAGACTCTCCTTACCAATCTTTCTCAGCCTTCGCAGGGAACACTCATTTTATCGATTTAGATATCTTGGTGGAACAAGGCTTGTTGCAAGAAAGTGACCTTGAAGGGGTTAACTTTGGTAGCGATGCATCTGAAGTTGATTATGCGAAAATCTACTATGCACGTCGTCCTCTTTTAGAAAAAGCGGTAAAACGTTTTTTGGAAGTAGGAGATGTTAAAGATTTTGAGAAATTTGCTCAAGACAACCAATCATGGCTTGAACTCTTTGCAGAGTATATGGCTATCAAAGAGCATTTTGACAATCTTGCTTGGACTGAATGGCCAGATGCAGATGCTCGTGCTCGTAAAGCTTCAGCACTTGAAAGTTACCGTGAACAATTGGCAGACAAGTTGGTTTACCACCGTGTGACTCAATACTTTTTCTTCCAACAATGGTTGAAATTGAAAGCTTACGCTAACGATAACCACATCGAAATCGTTGGAGACATGCCAATCTATGTAGCGGAAGATTCAAGCGATATGTGGGCAAATCCACATCTCTTCAAGACAGATGTCAACGGTAAGGCGACTTGCATCGCAGGATGCCCACCAGATGAATTTTCTGCAACTGGTCAGCTTTGGGGTAACCCAATCTATGACTGGGAAGCAATGGACAAAGATGGTTACAAATGGTGGATTGAACGCTTGCGTGAAAGCTTTAAAATCTACGATATCGTTCGTATCGACCACTTCCGTGGTTTCGAATCTTACTGGGAAATCCCTGCTGGTTCCGATACAGCAGCACCTGGTGAATGGGTCAAAGGTCCTGGCTACAAGCTTTTTGCAGCCGTTAAGGAAGAGCTTGGTGAGTTAAACATCATCGCAGAAGATCTTGGTTTCATGACAGACGAAGTTATCGAATTGCGTGAACGTACTGGCTTCCCAGGAATGAAGATTCTTCAATTTGCCTTCAACCCAGAAGACGAAAGCATCGATAGCCCACACTTGGCACCTGCTAACTCAGTTATGTACACAGGAACACACGATAACAATACGGTCCTTGGTTGGTACCGTAACGAGATCGATGATGCGACTCGTGAATACATGGCGCGCTACACTAACCGTAAAGAATACGAAACAGTGCCACATGCTATGCTTCGTACAGTCTTTTCATCAGTTAGCTTCATGGCAATTGCAACTATGCAAGATTTGCTAGAATTGGATGAGGTAGCTCGTATGAACTTCCCATCTACCCTTGGTGGAAACTGGTCTTGGCGTATGACTGAAGATCAATTGACACCAGCTGTCGAGGAAGGCTTGCTTGACTTGACAACAATTTATCGCCGAATCAATGAAAATTTGGTAGAATTAAAGAAATAATACAATATCAGGAGACACCTTAAACATGTTATCACTACAAGAATTTGTACAAAATCGTTACAATAAAACCATTGCAGAATGTAGCAATGAAGAGCTTTACCTGGCTCTTCTTAACTACAGCAAGCTTGCAAGTAGCAAAAAACCAGTTAACACTGGTAAGAAAAAAGTTTACTACATCTCAGCTGAGTTCTTGATTGGTAAACTTTTGTCAAACAACTTGATCAACCTTGGTCTTTACGACGATGTCAAAAAAGAACTTGCAGCTGCAGGTAAAGATTTGATTGAAGTTGAAGAAGTTGAATTGGAACCATCTCTTGGTAATGGTGGTTTGGGACGTTTGGCTGCCTGCTTTATCGACTCAATTGCTACTCTTGGTTTGAACGGTGACGGTGTTGGTCTTAACTACCACTACGGTCTTTTCCAACAAGTTCTTAAAAACAACCAACAAGAAACAATTCCAAATGCATGGTTGACAGAGCAAAACTGGTTGGTTCGCTCAAGCCGTAGCTACCAAGTACCATTTGCTCACTTCACATTGACATCAACTCTTTACGATATCGATGTACCTGGTTACAAGACAGAAACGAAGAACCGCTTGCGTTTGTTTGACTTGGATTCTGTTGATTCTTCTATCATTAAAGACGGTATCAACTTTGACAAGACAGACATCGCTCGCAACTTGACTCTTTTCCTTTACCCAGATGATAGTGACCGTCAAGGTGAATTGCTCCGTATCTTCCAACAATACTTCATGGTTTCAAACGGTGCGCAATTGATCATCGAAGAAGCAATCGAAAAAGGAAGCAACTTGCATGACCTTGCTGACTACGCAGTTGTCCAAATCAACGATACTCACCCATCAATGGTTATTCCTGAATTGATCCGTCTTTTGACTGCTCGTGGTATCGAACTTGACGAAGCAATCTCAATCGTTCGTAGCATGACTGCCTATACTAACCACACAATCCTTGCTGAAGCCCTTGAAAAATGGCCTCTTGAATTCTTGCAAGAAGTGGTTCCTCACTTGGTTCCAATCATCGAAGAATTGGACCGTCGCGTGAAAGCAGAATACAAAGATCCAGCTGTTCAAATCATCGATGAGAGCGGACGTGTTCACATGGCTCACATGGATATCCACTACGGATACAGTGTTAACGGGGTAGCAGCACTCCACACTGAAATCTTGAAGAACTCTGAATTGAAAGCCTTCTACGACCTTTACCCAGAAAAATTCAACAACAAAACAAACGGTATCACTTTCCGTCGTTGGCTCATGCATGCTAACCCAAGACTATCTCACTACTTGGATGAGATTATTGGAGAAGGTTGGCACCATGAAGCAGATGAGCTTGAAAAACTCTTGTCTTATGAAGACAAAGCAGCTGTCAAAGAAAAATTGGAAAGCATCAAGGCTCACAACAAACGTAAATTGGCTCGTCACTTGAAAGAACACCAAGGTGTGGAAATCAATACAAACTCTATCTTTGATATCCAAATCAAACGTCTTCACGAGTACAAACGCCAACAAATGAACGCTTTGTACGTGATCCACAAATACCTTGACATCAAAGCTGGTAACATCCCTGCTCGTCCAATTACAATCTTCTTTGGTGGTAAAGCAGCTCCAGCCTACACAATCGCTCAAGACATTATCCACTTGATCCTTTGCATGTCAGAAGTTATTGCTAACGATCCAGCAGTAGCTCCACACTTGCAAGTAGTTATGGTTGAAAACTACAACGTTACTGCAGCAAGCTTCCTTATCCCAGCATGTGATATCTCAGAGCAAATCTCACTTGCTTCTAAAGAAGCTTCAGGTACTGGTAACATGAAATTCATGTTGAACGGCGCTTTGACTCTTGGTACTATGGACGGTGCTAACGTTGAAATCGCTGAGTTGGTTGGCGACGAAAACATCTACATCTTTGGTGAAGATTCAGAAACTGTTATTGACCTTTACGCAAAAGCAGCTTATAAATCAAGCGAATTCTATGCTCGTGAAGCTATCAAACCATTGGTTGACTTCATCGTTAGCGATGCAGTTCTTGCAGCTGGAAACAAAGAGCGCTTGGAACGTCTTTACAATGAATTGATCAACAAAGACTGGTTCATGACTCTTCTTGACTTGGAAGACTACATCAAGGTTAAAGAGCAAATGTTGGCTGACTACGAAGACCGTGACGCATGGTTGGATAAAGTCATCGTTAACATCTCTAAAGCAGGATTCTTCTCATCTGACCGTACAATCGCTCAGTACAACGAAGATATCTGGCACTTGAACTAAGATACAAATTTATACTAATACATTTTGAAAAAAAGCGAGTTTCGGTTGAAATTCGCTTTTTTTTTTAATGTTGTGGATTTTAGTCAATCCTGTCTAAAAATAGAGAAATTATAGATACAGTGAAGGCTTTAAATGCTGGTTTTTACTGTCTTCAGCTTTATATTTTTTCGTAGTTGATTACCTCATATCTCTTGTATTCGCTTACATAGAGTGTTATAATATGATTATAGGAAAGAAGGTGTTCTTATGTGGAAAAAATATTTTTCAAAATATAAATGGACTGATTTATTTTGGATTTTATTTATCATTTTGACCTGCCTCTATATTGGTAACCATGATTTGTTTCCTCTCAATCATCAAGAAATCTCTTTTCGTGGTAGCGTTTGGGGTCTGGTACTGGCCTTATTTCACTTGCTATTTATTGATAAGTTTGTTATCTCGAATCGAAAATAAATGGAGAAGCTAAAAGCTTTAAATGTTTTAGACTTTTGGGATAGATAGTTTAAAAATTGAAATTTAAAACCGCAGATCTTTTTTGAAATGCGGTTTTTGTGTCAATTATAGTACTTTCCCAACCAGAATCTCAGCTTCAATAGTAATCTCTGTCAGTTGGCTCCAGTCAATCTTGCTCTGGTCGATGTGAAAGAGTAGGGGCGTCATGCTGAGTAGGGCTTTGAGCTGCTCTGTTGTGATAGTTTTAGTCAGAGAGGCAGTTTGACTAGCTAGGATGGTAAAGTGTTCCTGGAAATGCTCCTTGATATCTTGATTAGAATAATCCTTGTTTGTCAGCTGGTCTTGTACCTTCTGACGGATTTCCTTGAGGTGATTTTTAGTTGGAATAACCTTTATCAAGATACCGTCTTTGGATAAAACGCGACGAAATTCTCCATAGTTGGCAGGTGAAAAAATATCTAGTAGGATATCCATGCTGGCGTCTTTTATAGGAAGACGAGCTAAGTCACCAACGAACCAATTGACTGCCCAGTTTGGTTCACTCTTGGCAGCGATTTGGACCGAATCTTTGGAGATGTCAAAGGCATAGAAGGTTTTGTCAGGATGGCTTTCTTGGAGTTTACGAGAATAGAAACCTTCACCACAACCGATATCTAAAATTGTTTTGGCATTTTTTGAGTTTGAAAGTAAATCAGATACAGCCTCTAGAATAGCTTGATAAAATCCAGCTTCTAGGATTTGCTGGCGATTTTGGAAGTTTTCCTTGTCGTAGTTGGTAGATTGCTTGATTTGCGGTGACAGATTGACATAGCCAAATTTTGCCAGGTCAAAAGAATGACGGTTGCAACACTTGAGACTAGTCTCTACCAGATCTAGTTTTTCTTGACAGATCGAACAGGCAAAGGCAGTCGCAGAAGAGAAGCGCTGAAGTTTAGGTTTGAGATTTGTATTCATAGTTTAAGTCTAGCAAAAAAAGGACTGGATGGCAAATGCCCCCAGTCTTCTTTTTAATATGTAAGAACAAAGTATTTCTTCTTCCCGCGACGGATAACGGTCAGTTCGTTCTCTAACTTATCTGCGTCACTCAAGACATAGTCAAGGTCTTGGATGCGGTCGCCGTTTACGTAGATAGCTCCGTTTTGGACGTCTTCACGGGCCTGGCGTTTTGAGTTAACCACACCAGCTGATACGAGCAGTTCCACGATATTGTGGTTTTCATCTGCTTGGACTTGGTAGTTTGGCACTCCACGAAGTCCTTGTTTGAGCTCTTTGACAGAAAGGTTTTTGATGTTTCCTGCAAAGAGTTGCTCAGTGATGTTGAGGGCTTCTTTGTAAGCTTCTTCTCCGTGAACAAGTGTAACGACTTCACGAGCCAAGACTTTTTGAGCCAAGCGTTCGTGTGGCGCTGCTTCAAATTGTTTACGAATGTCTTCAATCTCATCAAGTGACAAGAAAGTAAAGATCTTCAAGAAGCGAACAGCGTCTGCGTCCATAACGTTCATCCAGAATTGGTACATTTCGTATGGAGAAGTCTTTTCAGGATTGAGCCAGACTGCGTTTCCTTCTGATTTACCAAATTTCTTACCAGTTGCATCTGTGATCAATGGAACAGTGATAACGTGGCCAGTCTTGTCAGCCTTACGACGAAGCAATTCGGTACCAGCTGTCATATTTCCCCACTGGTCAGAACCACCGATTTGAAGCGTTACGTTGTGGTCTTGGTTAAGAACGAAGAAGTCGTAACCTTGCATGATTTGGTAGGCAAACTCAGTGTATGAAATTCCTGTTTCGATCCGTTTTTTCACAGACTCCTTGCTCATCATGTAGTTGACAGTAAAGTATTTTCCGATATCACGGAGGAAGTCAATGAAGCTGATGCTGCCAAACCAGTCGTAGTTGTTGACCATGACAGCTTTATTTTCACCATTTTCAAAGTCAAGAAAACGAGAAAGTTGTCCTTGGATAGACTTGACCCAGCCATCTACTGTGTCTTTTGTTTGGAGACTACGTTCAGCATCTTTGAAGGACGGATCTCCGATGAGACCTGTAGCACCGCCAACGAGCGCATAAGGTTTGTGACCTGCTAGTTGCAAGCGACGACTTGTCAAGATTGCGACAAGGTGGCCTAGGTGAAGGCTGTCAGCAGTTGGATCGTAGCCAGTATAATAAGAAACTTGACCTTCTTCTAGGGCTTTACGCAAAGCTTCTTCATCAGTCGTTTGAAAAATCAAACCACGCTCTTTTAGCTCATCAAAAATGTGCATGTGTCTTTTCTCCTTTATAAAATATTGTTTCTACCTATTGTATCACAAACTCGGGCAATAGCCTAGTAGAATAAGGAAGAAAGTAGCTATTTTATTGAAAGTTTACCTTTTATGGTATAATAGTTACAGTGAGGAAATCCATGCAAAATCAATTAAATGAATTAAAACGAAAAATGCTGGAATTTTTCCAGCGAGTAAAATCAAAAATAAATCATAGAAAATCAGAGAAAGTCTCAGAAGTGAAGAAGTCGGATGGGACAGGTGGGAAAGTTCTGGCTATCCTAGGTAGCATTTTAGTTGCTATTAAGGGCATTCTGAATACTCTCTTTATTCTAGGCTTTATCGGTGGACTTTTTGGTGCAGGTGTAGCTCTTGGTTATGGAGTTGCTTTGTTTGACAAGGCTAAGGTTCCCCAAGCGGAGGACTTGGTAAAGCAGGTTAAAAATATTTCTTCCATCTCAGAAATTGTTTATGCAGATGGGAGTGTCATTGCTTCTATCGAGAGCGACCTACTGCGAACTTCTGTTTCATCTGAGGAAATATCGGACAATCTCAAAAAGGCTATCGTTGCTACTGAGGATGAACATTTTCTTGAACATAACGGGGTTGTGCCAAAAGCTGTGATTCGGGCGACATTGGGAACCTTTGCAGGTTTGGGCTCATCTAGCGGGGGCTCGACCTTGACCCAACAGTTAATCAAACAACAAGTGGTTGGAGATGCTCCGACTTTGGCTCGTAAGGCTACAGAAATTGTTGATGCCCTTGCCTTGGAACGCAGTATGAGTAAGGATGAAATCTTGACGACTTATCTCAATGTTGCTCCCTTTGGTCGGAATCATAAAGGACAGAATATTGCAGGTGCCCAGCAAGCTGCTGAAGGGATTTTCGGTATCGATGCCAACAAGTTGAGTATTCCCCAAGCTGCCTTCCTAGCAGGTTTGCCACAGAGTCCGATTACTTATTCTCCTTATGAAAATACTGGAGAGTTAAAGAGTGATGAAGACTTAGAACTTGGTTTGAAGCGGGCCAAGGATGTTCTCTACAACATGTACCGCACGGGTGCCCTGACTCAGGAAGAATACGACCAGTACAAGGATTATAATCTCAAACAAGACTTCTTGCCATCAGGAACTGTCAATGTTGTTTCGAGGGATTATCTCTACTTTACAGCTATGGCTGAAGCGACAGACCGTATGTATGATTATTTAGTTCGACAGGACAATGTCTCTAACCAAGAGTTGAAAAATGAAGCGATTCGAAAGGCTTATCATGAGAGAGCTGAGCAGGAACTAAGTAATGGTGGCTACAAAATTACTGCAACGATCAATAAAAAAATCCATGCGGCCATGCAAAATGCAGTTGCTAACTATGGTCATTTGGTAGATGATTCGACTGGGCAGCCTGAAGTAGGGAATGTTTTGATGGACAATAAAACGGGGGCTGTTCTAGGCTTTGTTGGTGGTCGTAATTACCAGACTAACCAAAACAATCACGCCTTTGACACCAAGCGTTCACCAGCCTCTACAACCAAGCCTTTGCTGGCCTACGGAATTGCCATTGACCAAGGTTTGATGGGAAGTGCTAGCATATTGTCAAATTATCCTACAAATTTTGCAAATGGTAGTCCGATTGTGCATGGTAGTAGTAAAGGCACAGATATGGTCAATTTAGGTGATGCTTTAAACTATTCATGGAATATTCCAGCCTATTGGACCTATCGCATGCTTCGTGAAAAAGGTGTCGATGTTAAGAGCTATATGGAGAAAATGGGTTACGAGATTCCAGAGTACGGTATCGAAAGTCTGCCTATGGGCGGTGGTATTGAAGTTACAGTTGCCCAGCATACCAATGGTTATCAAACACTTGCTAATAACGGTGTCTACCATCAGAAACATGTGATTTCTAAGATTGAATCATCTGATGGCACAGTAATCTATGAGTTCCAAGACAAACCAGTTCAAGTGTATTCGAAGGCAACAGCAACGATTATGCAGAGTTTGCTTCGTGAGGTGATTTCATCTCGGATCACTTCAAGTTTCCAAACGGACTTGGCTTCTATCAATTCAAGTTTAGCTCGTGCAGACTGGATTGGTAAGACTGGTACAACCAACGAGGATGAAAATATGTGGCTCATGCTTTCGACACCAAGATTGACTCTAGGTGGTTGGCTAGGTCATGATGACAACCGTCCAATGGCTAAGGGGGCTGGGCATTATCGAAATGCCAAATATATGGCCCACTTGGTCAATGCTATCCAACAGGCTGAGCCTGGTGTTTGGGGCAATGAACGCTTTAATCTTGATTCTAGTGTGACCCAGTCTCAGGTCCTCAGATCAACAGGGCAGAAGCCTGGCAAAGTATCCGTTAATGGAAGAACAGTGGATCTTTCAGGTTCTACTGTAACGAGCTATTGGGCTACCAAGACGGGAGCTCCTACGACAAGCTATCACTTTGCTATTGGAGGAAGTGAAGCAGATTACCAAAATGCTTGGTCAAGTATTATTGGTAGTTTCTCATCTACACCAAGCTCAAGTAGTAGCTCTAGCAGTACATCAAGTTCATCTTCAACACAATCAAATAGTAGAAGATAGAGCTATAAAATAAAAATCTTAAATAACGGTCTTGAATCTCGTTAAGTGAGAAGCAAGGCCGTTATTGTGCTCTTAAAGACAAACGCTATTGTCAAAATTGTTGGTAAAATGTAAATTATCAAGTGAGTTTTGCAGCCTAGATAATATTGCAGAGATTATTTGTAATTTTAGTATAGAAATTTACTGAAAGTGCAATTGTTTTGGATGTCCTAGTATTTCAATGATATAGAAGAATATCCTCCATCTATCAGTAATATCATTTTTGTTTAGTTGTTTTATGTTAATCGAAAGTTCTTCTGGAGTAGTGAAATTTCTCTTTGTTAAGGATGAAAGCAGACTAGCTTCTGCTTTTTTATCTATATTGCTTTACTGGTAAATAAAATAGTTAAAAAAATCACAAAAATACTTGAAGAAGCAAATGAAAAGGCTTACAATTATATTATAAACAGTACAAATAAAAAAAGGAGGAGTGCTTTATGAAAGCCTATACTTATGTTAAACCAGGACTTGCTTCTTTTGTTGACGTTGACAAACCAGTGATTCGCAAGCCAACAGACGCTATTGTGCGTATCGTAAAAACTACTATTTGTGGAACAGACCTCCATATTATCAAAGGGGATGTCCCTGCTTGCCAAAGTGGTACCATTCTTGGTCACGAAGGAATTGGGATTGTTGAAGAAGTTGGAGAAGGAGTTTCGAACTTCAAAAAAGGCGACAAGGTCTTGATTTCTTGTGTTTGTGCCTGTGGTAAATGCTACTACTGTAAAAAAGGAATTTATGCCCACTGTGAAGACGAAGGGGGCTGGATTTTCGGTCACCTGATTGATGGTATGCAGGCTGAGTATTTACGTGTCCCTCATGCAGATAACACTCTTTACCATACTCCAGAAGACTTGTCAGATGAAGCCTTGGTTATGCTATCAGATATTTTGCCTACTGGGTATGAAATTGGTGTCTTGAAAGGGAAAGTAGAACCTGGTTGTAGTGTAGCCATTATTGGTTCAGGTCCAGTTGGATTGGCTGCTCTCTTGACAGCTCAATTCTATTCACCAGCTAAATTGATTATGGTGGACTTAGACGATAACCGCTTGGAAACTGCTTTATCATTTGGTGCGACTCACAAGGTTAATTCTTCAGACCCTGAAAAAGCAATTAAAGAAATTTATGATTTGACAGATGGTCGTGGTGTAGATGTTGCTATCGAAGCTGTTGGTATTCCTGCAACATTTGATTTCTGTCAAAAGATTATCGGTATAGACGGAACAGTTGCTAACTGTGGTGTACATGGTAAACCAGTTGAATTCGATTTAGATAAACTTTGGATTCGCAACATCAATGTAACAACTGGTTTGGTATCTACAAATACAACTCCACAATTGTTGAAAGCTCTTGAAAGTCATAAGATTGAACCAGAAAAATTGGTAACTCACTATTTCAAATTAAGTGAAATTGAAAAAGCCTATGAAGTCTTCAGTAAGGCAGCAGACCACCATGCAATCAAGGTCATTATCGAAAACGATATCTCGGAAGCCTAGGTAGTAACAAGATTTTGGAACATAAGCAAATAGAAATTCAGTCATCATAAGATGGCTGAATTTTTTATCAAAAAATTAAGAAATGAGCATATTTCTTTCCTTGTTTAATGGAATTAGTTATAATATACGATACAAAGGAAATGAATGAATATGTATCGTGTTATAGAAATGTATGGAGATTTTGAACCTTGGTGGTTCTTAGAAGGTTGGGAAGAAGATATTGTAGCTAGTAAGAAATTTGACCAGTATTATGATGCTCTCAAATACTACAAAACTTGCTGGTTTAGATTGGAACAAGAATCCCCTTTTTATAAAAGTAGAAGTGACTTGATGACCATTTTCTGGGATCCAGAAGACCAACGTTGGTGTGATGAATGTGACGAGTATTTACAACAATACCATTCTTTGGCTCTTTTGCAGGACGAGCAGGTTATTCCAGATGAAAAATTACGCCCAGGCTATGAAAAACAAACAGGTAAGGAAAGGCACCGTTCTTGCCGTATGAAATTAAATTAGAGAAAAAGTAACTTTTTTGGAGTTGCTTTTTTTATTTTTCCAACTCTTTGCGAATAGTATAGTTGAGGAGGTAAGTATGGTTCAAGAAATTGCACAAGAAATCATTCGTTCGGCTCGAAAAAAAGGAGCGCAAGACATTTATTTTGTCCCCAAGTTAGACGCCTATGAGCTTCATATGAGGGTCGGAGACAAGCGCTGTAAAATCGGTTCTTATGATTTTGAAAAATTTGCGGCCGTTATCAGTCACTTTAAGTTTGTAGCGGGTATGAATGTTGGGGAGAAGAGACGTAGTCAACTTGGTTCCTGTGATTATGAATATGACCAGAAGATGGCGTCCCTACGTTTATCTACTGTAGGTGATTATCGAGGGCATGAGAGTTTAGTTATTCGCTTGTTGCATGATGAGGAGCAGGATTTGCATTTTTGGTTTCAGGATATTGGAGAACTGGGTAAGCAGTACAGGCAACGTGGCCTCTATCTCTTTGCTGGCCCAGTCGGCAGTGGCAAGACAACCCTGATGCATGAATTAGCTAAGTCCCTTTTTAAGGGGCAACAGGTTATGTCTATTGAAGATCCAGTCGAAATCAAGCAGGACGACATGCTCCAGTTGCAGCTAAATGAAGCAATCGGACTAACCTATGAAAATCTCATCAAGCTTTCCTTACGTCATCGTCCTGACCTTTTGATTATCGGAGAAATTCGAGACAGCGAGACGGCGCGTGCAGTAGTTAGAGCTAGTTTGACAGGTGCGACAGTCTTTTCAACCATTCATGCCAAGAGTATTCGAGGTGTTTATGAGCGCCTGTTGGAGTTGGGTGTGAGTGAGGAGGAATTAGCAGTCGTTCTGCAAGGAGTCTGCTACCAGAGATTAATCGGGGGAGGAGGAATTGTTGAGTTTGCAAACAAAGACTATCAAGAACACCAGTCAACTAGCTGGAATGAACAGATTGACCAACTTCTTAAAGATGGACATATCACAAGTCTTCAGGCTGAAACGGAAAAAATTAGCTACAGCTAAGCAAAAAAATATCATCACCCTGTTTAACAATCTCTTTTCCAGCGGTTTTCATCTGGTGGAGACTATCTCCTTTTTAGATAGGAGTGCCTTGTTGGATAAGCAGTGTGTGACCCAGATGCGTACAGGCTTGTCTCAGGGCAAATCATTCTCAGAAATGATGGAAAGTTTGGGATTTTCAAGTGCCATTGTCACTCAGTTATCCCTAGCGGAAGTCCATGGAAATCTCCACCTGAGTTTGGGAAAGATAGAAGAGTATCTAGACAATCTAGCCAAGGTCAAGAAAAAATTAATTGAAGTAGCAACCTATCCTTTGATTTTGCTGGGTTTTCTTCTCTTAATCATGCTGGGGCTACGGAACTACCTACTACCACAACTGGATAGTAGCAATATTGCCACCCAAATTATCGGCAATCTGCCACAAATCTTTCTAGGAATGGTAGGCCTTGTTTCAGTAGGTGTCCTTTTAGCACTAACTTTTTATAAAAGAAGTTCTAAGATGCGCGTCTTTTCTATCCTAGCACGCCTTCCTTTTCTTGGAATCTTTGTGCAGACCTATTTGACAGCCTATTATGCGCGTGAATGGGGGAATATGATTTCACAGGGAATGGAGCTGACGCAGATTTTTCAGATCATGCAGGAACAGGGTTCTCATCTCTTTAAAGAAATCGGTCAAAATCTAGCTAGATCCTTACAAAATGGTCAGGAATTTTCTCAGACGATAGCGACATATCCATTCTTTAAGAAGGAGTTGAGCTTGATTATTGAATATGGGGAAGTCAAGTCCAAGCTGGGTAGTGAGTTGGAAATCTATGCTGAAAAAACTTGGGAGGCCTTTTTTACCCGAGTCAATCGCACCATGAATTTTGTGCAGCCACTGGTTTTTATCTTTGTGGCACTGATTATCGTTTTACTTTATGCGGCAATGCTCATGCCCATGTATCAAAATATGGAGGTAAATTTTTAAAATGAAAAAAATGATGACATTCTTGAAAAAAGCTAAGGTTAAAGCTTTCACACTTGTGGAGATGTTGGTGGTCTTGCTCATCATCAGTGTGCTTCTATTACTCTTTGTACCTAATCTGACCAAGCAAAAAGAAGCAGTCAACGACAAAGGAAAAGCTGCTGTTGTTAAGGTGGTAGAAAGCCAGGCAGAGCTTTATAGCTTGGATAAAAATGAAGATGCTAGCCTAAGCAAGTTACAAGCAGATGGGCGTATTACTCCTGAACAGGCTAAAGCCTATAATGAATACTATACTAAAAACGGAGGAGCAAATCGTAAAGTCAATGATTAAGGCCTTTACCATGCTGGAAAGTCTATTAGTTTTGGGTCTTGTGAGTATCCTTGCCTTGGGCTTGTCCGACTCTGTCCAGTCCACTTTTGCGGCGGTAGAGGAGCAGATTTTCTTTATGGAGTTTGAAGAACTCTATCGGGAAACACAAAAACGTAGTGTAGCTAGTCAGCAAAAGGCTAGTCTATACTTAGATGGGCAGACGATTAGCAATGGCAGTCAAAAGTTGACAGTTCCTAAAGGAATTCAAGCACCATCAGGACAAAGTATCACATTTGACCGAACTGGGGGTAATTCGTCCCTAGCTAAGGTTGAATTTCAGACCAGTAAAGGAGCGATTCGTTATCAATTATATCTAGGAAATGGAAAAATTAATCGCATTAAGGAAGCAAAAAATTAGGGCAGTGATTTTACTGGAAGCAGTAGTTTCTCTAGCTATCTTTGCCAGCATCGCGACTCTCCTTTTGGGACAAATTCAAAAGAATAGGCAAAAAGAAGCAAAAATCTTGCAGAAAGAAGAAGTTGTGCGTGTTGCTAAGATGGCACTGCAGACAGGTCAAAATCAGGTAAACATAAACGGAGTGGAGATTCAGGTGTTTTCTAGTGAAAAGGGATTGGAGGTTTATCATGGTTCAGAACAGTTGTTGGCTATCAAAGAGCAATAAGGTCAAGGCTTTCACCTTGTTGGAATCTCTGATTGCCCTGATTGTCATCAGTGGGAGTCTACTCCTCTTTCAAGCCATGAGTCAGCTCCTCATTTCAGAAGTTCGCTATCAGCAGCAAAGTGAGCAAAAAGAGTGGCTCTTATTTGTGGACCAGTTGGAGGTGGAATTAGATCGTTCGAAGTTCGAAAAAGTGGAGGGCAATCGCCTCTATATGAAGCAGGATGGCAAGGAAATTGCGATAGGTAAGTCAAAATCAGATGATTTTCGAAAAACTGATGCCAGTGGACGAGGATATCAGCCTATGATTTATGGACTCAAATCTGCGCAGATTACAGAGGAGAATCAACTGGTTCGCTTTCGTTTTCAATTCCAAAAAGGTTTAGAAAGGGATTTCATCTATCGTGTGGAAAAAGAAAAAAGTTAAGGCAGGTGTTCTCATCTATGCAGTCACCATGGCAGCCATTTTTAGCCTTTTGTTACAATTTTACTTGAACAGACAAGTTGCCCACTATCAAGACTATGCTTTAAATAAAGAAAAGCTGCTTGCTTTTGCTATGGCCAAGCGAACCAAGGATAAGATTGAGCAAGAAAGTGGGGAACAGGCCTTTAATCTAGGTCAGGTGAACTATCAAAACAAGAAAACAAGCTTGGTGACAAGGGTTCGTACGCCTAAAAGCCAATATGAGTTCTTATTTCCTTCAGTCAAAATCAAAGAAGAGAAGACAGAGAAAAAGGAAGAAGCGAAGACTGATTCAAGCGAAAAAGCGGAGAAGAAAAAATCAGAAGAGAAGTCTGAAAAGAAAGAGAATTCCTAGCTAATCAAGCTATTTTGTGCTAAACTAAAAATATGAAACATGATTTTAACCACAAAGCAGAAACTTTTGATTCACCTAAAAATATCTTCCTTGCAAACTTGGTTTGTCAAGCAGTCGAGAAACAGATTGATCTTCTATCAGACAAAGAAATTTTAGATTTCGGTGGAGGGACGGGTCTGTTAACCTTGCCCCTAGCTAAGCAGGCCAAATCTGTAACATTGGTAGATATTTCGGAGAAAATGCTGGAGCAAGCTCGCTTGAAAGCGGAGCAGCAAGACATCAAGAATATCCAGTTTTTGGAGCAAGATTTATTGAAAAATCCCTTGAAGCAAGAGTTTGATCTCATTGTTGTTTGTCGGGTTCTTCATCATATGCCTGATTTGGATGCGGCTCTCTCACTGTTTCATCAACATCTGAGAGAAAACGGACAACTTTTACTTGCTGATTTTACCAAGACAGAAGCTAACCATCATGGATTTGAATTGGTTGAACTGGAAAACAAGCTAGCTCAGTTTGGTTTTTCGAGCATTGACAGTCAGATTCTTTACAGTGCTGAAGACCTGTTTCAAGGAAATTACTCAGAACTCTTTTTAACAGTAGCCCAAAAATCACTCGCCTAGTCAGGGAGTGATTTTTCTATAAGGATGGAAAAAAGAAGGGAAATTTGATAAGATAGGAATATGGATTTTGAAAAAATTGAACAAGCTTATACGTATTTACTAGAGAATGTCCAAGTCATCCAAAGTGATTTGGCGACCAATTTTTATGATGCCTTGGTGGAGCAAAACAGCATTTATCTGGATGGTGAGACTGAGTTAGAGCAGGTCAAGGAGAACAATCAAGCCCTTAAGCGTTTAGCGCTACGCAAAGAAGAATGGCTCAAGACCTACCAGTTTCTCTTGATGAAGGCTGGGCAAACAGAACCCTTGCAGGCCAATCACCAGTTTACACCAGATGCTATTGCTTTACTTTTGGTGTTTATTGTGGAGGAATTGTTTAAAGAGGAGGAAATCACTATCCTCGAAATGGGTTCTGGCATGGGGATTCTGGGCGCTACTTTCTTAACCTCTCTTGCTAAGAAAGTGGATTATTTGGGAGTGGAAGTAGATGATTTGCTGATTGATCTGGCAGCTAGCATGGCAGATGTGATTGGTTTGCAGGCTGGCTTTGTCCAAGGAGATGCCGTTCGTCCACAAATGCTCAAAGAAAGCGATGTGGTCATCAGCGACTTGCCTGTCGGTTATTATCCTGATGATGCCGTTGCGTCGCGCCATCAAGTTGCTTCAAGTCAAGAACATACCTACGCCCATCACTTGCTCATGGAACAAGGGCTTAAGTATCTCAAGTCAGACGGATACGCTATTTTTCTAGCTCCGAGTGATTTGTTGACCAGCCCTCAAAGTGATTTGTTGAAAGGCTGGTTGAAAGAGGAGGCAAGTTTGGTTGCTATGATCAGTCTGCCTGAAAATCTCTTTGCTAATGCTAAACAATCCAAGACGATTTTTATCTTACAGAAGAAAAGTGAAATAGCAGTGGAGCCTTTTGTTTATCCACTTGCTAGCTTGCAAGATGCAAGTGTTTTAATGAAATTTAAAGAAAATTTTCAAAAATGGACTCAAGGTACTGAAATATAAAATAGATTTTGTTATAATAGATGAAAACGCTTAAAAAGGGGTATCATGTTATGACAAAAACAATTGCAATCAATGCAGGAAGTTCAAGTTTGAAATGGCAATTATACTTAATGCCAGAAGAAAAAGTATTGGCGAAAGGTTTGATTGAACGTATCGGTTTGAAAGATTCAATTTCAACTGTAAAATTTGATGATCGTTCTGAACAACAAATTTTGGATATCGAAAATCATACACAAGCTGTAAAAATCTTATTGGATGACTTGATTCGTTTCGATATTATCAAGGCTTATGATGAGATTACAGGTGTTGGCCACCGTGTTGTTGCCGGTGGAGAATATTTCAAAGAATCAACAGTCGTTGAGGGAGATGTTTTAGAAAAAGTTGAAGAGTTGAGCTTGTTGGCTCCTCTCCACAATCCAGCCAATGCAGCAGGTGTTCGCGCCTTCAAGGAATTGTTGCCAGATATTACCAGTGTAGTTGTTTTTGATACTTCATTCCACACAAGTATGCCAGAGAAAGCTTATCGCTACCCTCTACCAACAAAATATTACACAGAAAACAAGGTTCGTAAATATGGTGCCCACGGTACAAGTCACCAGTTTGTAGCAGGAGAAGCAGCGAAACTCTTGGGCCGTCCATTAGAGGACTTGAAATTGATTACTTGCCACATCGGTAATGGTGCTTCTATTACAGCAGTTAAGGGCGGTCAATCTGTTGATACTTCAATGGGATTCACTCCACTTGGTGGTGTGATGATGGGAACTCGTACAGGAGATATTGACCCTGCTATCATTCCTTACTTAATGCAATATACAGAGGACTTTAATACTCCTGAAGACATTAGTCACGTTCTTAATCGTGAATCAGGACTAATGGGGGTTTCAGGTAAATCCAGTGATATGCGTGATGTGATTGCTGCTATGGAAGAAGGGGACCACGATGCCACTTTAGCCTATGAAATGTATGTTGACCGTATCCAAAAACATATCGGTCAATACCTTGCAGTCTTAAATGGAGCAGATGCTATTATCTTTACTGCAGGTATCGGTGAAAATGCAGCAAACGTACGTGAAGATGTTATCTCAGGTATCTCTTGGTTTGGCTGTGATGTTGATCCAGAAAAGAACGTCTTTGGCGTGACAGGAGACATCTCAACAGAGGCAGCGAAGATCCGTGTTTTGGTTATTCCAACTGATGAAGAATTGGTCATTGCCCGTGACGTTGAACGCTTGAAAAAATAAGTAAAACTAGTAAAAATATTCCGTACAAGGAGTTGGGAAAGAGATTTTTCCAGCTTCTTTTTATGGTGAAATTGTCCAAAACCTTGCTATGATTGGTTTTTTTGAAAAATATGGTATAATAGTAGTAATTTAATAGATGGAGTTGAGTTTTGAAGAAAAACTTTCGTGTAAAAAGAGAGAAAGATTTTAAGGCGATTTTCAAGGAGGGGACAAGTTTTGCTAACCGCAAATTTGTTGTCTACCAATTGGAAAACCAGAAAAAACATTTTCGAGTAGGTCTATCAGTTAGCAAAAAACTTGGGAATGCCGTCACTAGAAATCAAATTAAGCGACGAATTAGACATATTATCCAGAATGCAAAAGGGAGTCTGGTAGAAGATGTCGATTTTGTTGTCATTGCTCGAAAAGGGGTTGAAGCCTTGGGATACGCAGAGATGGAGAAAAACCTACTCCACGTATTAAAATTATCAAAGATTTACCAGGAAGGAAATGGGAGTGAAAAAGAAACTACAGTTGACTAGTTTGCTAGGACTGTCCCTATTAATCATGACAGCTTGTGCGACAAATGGGACAACTAGCGATATTACAGCCGAATCGGCTGATTTTTGGAGTAAATTTGTTTACTTCTTTGCGGAAATCATTCGCTTTTTATCGTTTGATATCAGTATCGGAGTAGGGATTATTCTCTTTACGATCTTGATTCGTACAGTCCTCTTGCCAGTTTTCCAAGTGCAAATGGTGGCATCCAGAAAAATGCAGGAAGCTCAACCTCGCATTAAGGCGCTTCGAGAACAATATCCAGGTCGAGATATGGAAAGCAGAACCAAGCTAGAGCAAGAAATGCGTAAAGTCTTTAAAGAAATGGGTGTCAGACAGTCAGATTCTCTTTGGCCGATTTTGATTCAGATGCCGGTTATCTTGGCTTTGTTCCAAGCTCTATCAAGAGTTGACTTTTTAAAGACAGGTCATTTCTTATGGATTAACCTTGGTGGTGTGGATACAACCCTTGTTCTTCCGATTTTAGCAGCTGTATTTACCTTTTTAAGTACTTGGCTGTCTAATAAAGCCTTGTCTGAGCGTAATGGCGCTACGACTGCGATGATGTATGGTATTCCAGTCTTAATCTTTATCTTTGGGGTTTATGCTCCGAGCGGAGTCGCTCTCTACTGGGCAGTGTCCAATGCTTATCAAGTCTTGCAAACCTATTTCTTGAACAATCCATTCAAGATTATTGCAGAGCGCGAGGCGGTAGCTCAGGCACAGAAAGATTTGGAAAATAGAAAAAGAAAAGCCAAGAAAAAGGCTCAGAAAACGAAATAATAAGGAGGAATCTGGTAATGGGAGTATTTACAGGTTCAACTGTTGAAGAAGCAATCCAGAAAGGATTGAAAGAATTAGATATTCCAAGAATGAAGGCTCATATCAAAGTCATTTCTCGCGAGAAAAAAGGATTTCTTGGTTTATTTGGTAAAAAACCAGCTCAAGTTGACATTGAAGCTATTAGTGAAACAACTGTCATTAAAGCAAATCAACAAGCTATTAAGGGTGTTCCTAAAGAAATCAATGAACAAAATGAACCGGTCAAAACGGTCAGTGAAGCAACCGTTGATTTGGGTCATGTTGTAGAAGCAATTAAAAAGATTGAAGAAGAAGGCCAAGGGGTTTCTGATGAAGTCAAGGCTGAAATCTTGAAAAATGAAAAACATGCTAGCACCATCTTAGAAGAAACTGGGCACATTGAGATTTTAAATGAATTACAGCTTGAAGAAGCTGGTTTCGGAGAAGAAGTAGAAACTCCTATTGTCGAGACTCAAGCTGAACGAACTGAAAGTCAAGAATTAGAAGATTTGGGCTTAAAGGTGGAACCGAGCTTTGATATTGAACAAGTAGCTACGGAAGTAACGACTTATGTTCAAACTATTATTGATGATATGGACGTTGAGGCGACGATTTCGAATGATTATAATCGTCGTAGCATCAATCTGCAAATTGATACCAACGAACCAGGTCGTATTATCGGTTACCATGGCAAAGTTTTAAAGGCCTTGCAACTATTGGCTCAAAATTATCTTTATAACCGCTATTCAAGAACCTTCTATATCACAATCAATGTTAATGATTATGTTGAACACCGTGCAGAAGTCTTGCAGACCTATGCGCAAAAATTGGCGGCTCGTGTTTTAGAAGAAGGCCGTAGTCATCAGACAGATCCAATGTCAAATAGCGAACGCAAGATTATCCATCGTATTATTTCACGCATGGATGGCGTGACTAGTTACTCTGAGGGTGATGAGCCAAATCGCTATGTCGTTGTAGATACAGAATAAACAAAATCAGGGTTATCCTGATTTTTTGCTAGCTGGAGGAGATTAAATTAATGTTGAATAAGATAAGAGACTATCTAGACTTTGCTGGTTTACAGTACCGTAATCCTGATAAAGCGGGAGAAGAACGAGAGAAAATGATGGCATTTCGCCACAAAGGTCAAGAGGCCAGAAAGGCTTTTACAGAGCTAGCCAAAGCCTTTCAAGCAAGCCATCTAGAATGGCAACTCCAACAGACTAGCCAGTGGATGAATCAGGCGCAACGTTTGAGACCACATTTCTGGGTCTATCTACAGAGAGACGGACAAGTGACAGAGCCTATGCTAGCCTTACGTTTGTACGGGAATCCTTCTGATTTTGGTATTTCCATAGAAGTCAGTTTCATCGAGCGCAAGAAAGATGAGCAAACTTTGGAGAAACAAACCAAGGTCCTAGAAGTTCCAGTGATAGAAGGGATTTATTATCTAGTCTACTCTGATGGCCAAAGTCAACGGTGGGAGGCGAACGAAGAAAATCGTCAGGTCTTAGTTGAGAAGATAGGCAGTCAAGAAATCCGAAAAGTGTTAGTTAAAGCAGATGTTTCTTTTATAGAAAATCAATCATTAGAAGTGATTTTAGAAAAATTAGATGAAGCTTATGAGCGCTTACTTCCCTACTATCAGGCGACTAGAGGATAGCAAATAGAATACTTATTTACGTCGAATTGTTTAATTGCTATTCTATGTATTTTTTCATATAATAGTAAAATAGAATGTGTGATCCAATAATCACCTCAAATAGAAAGGAAATTCTATGTCAAATCTATCTGTTAATGCAATTCGTTTCCTAGGTATTGACGCCATTAATAAAGCTAACTCAGGTCACCCAGGTGTGGTTATGGGAGCAGCTCCGATGGCTTACAGCCTCTTTACAAAACAACTTCGTATCAATCCAGCTCAACCAAACTGGATTAACCGCGACCGCTTTATTCTTTCAGCAGGCCATGGTTCAATGCTCCTTTATGCCCTTCTTCACCTTTCTGGTTTTGAAGATGTCAGCATGGATGAGATCAAGAGCTTCCGTCAATGGGGTTCAAAAACACCAGGTCACCCAGAATTTGGTCATACAGCAGGGATTGATGCTACAACAGGTCCTCTAGGACAAGGGATTTCAACTGCCACTGGTTTTGCCCAGGCAGAACGTTTCTTGGCAGCGAAATATAACCGTGAAGGCTACAATATCTTTGACCACTATACTTACGTTATCTGTGGAGACGGAGATTTGATGGAAGGTGTCTCAAGTGAGGCGGCTTCATATGCAGGCTTGCAAAAACTAGACAAGTTGGTTGTCCTTTATGATTCAAATGACATCAACTTGGATGGTGAGACAAAGGATTCCTTCACTGAAAGCGTTCGTGACCGTTACAACGCCTACGGTTGGCATACTGCCTTGGTTGAAGATGGAACAGATTTAGAAGCAATCCATGCTGCTATCGAAGCAGCTAAAGCTTCAGGTAAACCATCTTTGATTGAAGTGAAGACGGTTATTGGATACGGTTCTCCAAACAAACAAGGAACTAATGCTGTACACGGTGCCCCTCTTGGAGCAGATGAAACTGCAGCAACTCGTCAAGCCCTTGGTTGGGACTACGAACCATTTGAAATCCCAGAACAAGTATATGCTGATTTCAAAGAAAATGTTGCAGACCGTGGCGCATCAGCTTATGAAGCTTGGACAAAATTAGTTGCTGATTATAAAGAAGCTCACCCAGAATTGGCTGCAGAAGTAGAAGCCATTATTGATGGACGTGATCCGGTTGAAGTGACTCCAGCAGACTTCCCAGCTTTAGAAAATGGTTTCTCTCAAGCAACTCGTAACTCGAGTCAGGATGCCTTGAATGTTGTGGCAGCTAAGTTACCAACCTTCCTAGGTGGATCAGCTGACCTAGCTCACTCGAACATGACTTATATCAAGACTGACGGACTTCAAGACGATGCCAATCGCTTGAACCGTAACATTCAGTTTGGTGTTCGTGAATTTGCCATGGGAACGATCTTGAACGGTATGGCCCTTCATGGTGGACTTCGTGTATACGGTGGAACTTTCTTCGTCTTCTCTGACTATGTGAAGGCAGCTGTCCGCTTGTCAGCCTTGCAAGGACTTCCTGTGACTTATGTCTTTACCCACGATTCAATCGCGGTTGGGGAAGACGGTCCAACGCACGAACCAGTTGAGCACTTAGCAGGTCTTCGTGCTATGCCAAATCTAAATGTTTTCCGTCCAGCAGATGCGCGTGAAACGCAAGCAGCTTGGTACCTTGCAGTGACAAGCGAAAAAACACCAACTGCCCTTGTCTTGACCCGTCAAAACTTGACTGTTGAAGAAGGGACAGACTTCGACAAGGTTGCAAAAGGTGCCTATGTTGTCTATGAAAATGCAGCAGACTTTGATACCATCTTGATTGCAACAGGTTCAGAGGTCAATCTTGCTGTCGCAGCTGCTAAAGAATTGGCTAGTCAAGGCGCAAAAGTCCGCGTAGTCAGCATGCCATCTACAGATGTCTTTGATAAACAAGATGCAGCATACAAGGAAGAAATTCTTCCAAATGCAGTTCGCCGTCGTGTTGCAGTCGAAATGGGTGCAAGTCAAAACTGGTACAAATATGTTGGTCTAGATGGTGCTGTTCTTGGTATTGATACCTTCGGAGCCTCTGCACCAGCACCAAAAGTATTGGCAGAATATGGCTTTACTGTAGAAAATCTTGTTAAAGTCGTTCAAAACTTGAAATAATTCTAAAAATCAGGGCGCAAGCTCTGGTTTTTTCTTACTAGAAAAGTAAGGTACAATCTTGTAAAAGTAACTGAAATTTGATATAGTAGTCCTATGTAAAAGACAAAGGAGAATATAATGGAATCACAATATACATTTTTAATCATTCTTGTGGCTATGGTGGGCTTGATGTTCTTTACGCAACGCTCTCAAAAGAAACAAGCACAAAAACGTATGGAAAGCTTAAATAAACTGCAAAAAGGCTATGAAGTGATTACAATCGGTGGACTTTACGGAACAGTCGATGAAGTAGATACTGAGAAGAGAACCATTGTTCTTGATGTCGATGGAGTTTACTTGACTTTTGAACTAGCTGCTATCAAGACAGTATTACCGCTGAAAGAAACAGCTTCACTAGAAGGCGCAATTGAAAAATAAGACGGGATTACTAACTCCCGTTTTTCTATAAAAGAAAGGAAATGGGATGAAAAAACTAGTCTTTGTCTGTTTGGGAAATATTTGTCGCAGCCCTATGGCCGAGTTTGTTATGAAATCAATGACAGATAATTATGAAATCCAAAGTCGAGCGACTTCCTCTTGGGAACATGGTAATCCGATTCATAAGGGAACTCAAGGAATTTTTCAAGAGTATCAGATTCCTTATGACAAAGCCAAAACATCGCTTCAGATTAGCAAGGAAGATTTTGAAGCCTTTGATTATATTATCGGAATGGACGCTTCAAATGTTTCTGACTTACGTCAGATGTGTCCAGTAGACTGTCAAGATAAGATTTACTCATTTGCATCTGAAAGCGTTCCAGATCCTTGGTATACAGGAGATTTTGAGGAAACCTATCAGCGTGTTCAAGAGGGTTGTCAAGCATGGTTAGAACGTTTAGAGAAGGAGAGTGAAGATGGAAAATCTTAAGAATTTTTACGACAAGTATCGTGTCTATCTGACTCGTCCACGTTTAGAGCTTTTGGTAGTAGTTACGATTGTCTTTTGTGCTGTGCTCGTCTTTTTTCTAAATATTCCCGGAAAAGGTGTTCTAAAGCTTGATAATGGAACGATTGTTTACGATGGCAGTCTTGTCCGTGGTAAAATGAATGGGCAAGGTACCGTTACCTTCCAAAATGGAGACCAGTATACTGGTGGTTTCAACAATGGAGCCTTCAACGGAAAAGGTACCTTTCAATCTAAAGAAGGCTGGACCTACGAAGGTGATTTTGTAAATGGTCAGGCTGAAGGAAAAGGAAAACTAACAACAGAACAAGAAGTTGTTTATGAAGGGACTTTTAAACAAGGCGTTTTTCAACAAAAATAAAGCCTCCTTATCAAAGGAGGTATTGTTAGCATCTAAAAGTAAGCGCTTACTAGAAAATCTATCTCTTTCCAAGCCCCTCTTCCAAGTAAGTTTGTGAAATAAAAAATATTTGAAATTAATTTCACAAACTCTAAAGAAAAAACTTGCCAATTGAAGAAAATGAGAAAAATTTCACAAATAATAAAAAATTCTTTGTGAAATGTTTGTGAAACTGTTTACAAAGTTGAAATAATGCGTTATAATAAACTTGTGAAAAAATTAACAAAGGATATCGATCCTTGAAAGCTATGGAGGAAAATATGGCTGATAAAAAAACTGTGACACCAGAAGAAAAGAAACTCGCTGCTGAAAAGCATGTCGATGGCTTGGTGCAAAAAGCTTTAGTTGCTCTTGAGGAAATGCGTAAACTCGACCAAGAACAGGTCGACTACATCGTAGCTAAAGCGTCAGTGGCAGCTTTGGATGCCCACGGAGAATTGGCTCTACATGCCTATGAAGAAACAGGACGTGGTGTATTTGAAGACAAAGCAACTAAGAACTTGTTTGCTTGTGAGCACGTAGTAAACAACATGCGTCACACTAAAACAGTTGGTGTTATTGAAGAAGATGATGTAACAGGATTGACTCTTATTGCTGAACCAGTTGGTGTTGTTTGTGGTATCACTCCAACAACAAACCCAACATCAACAGCAATCTTCAAATCATTGATTTCATTGAAGACACGTAACCCAATCGTCTTTGCTTTCCATCCATCAGCACAAGAATCATCTGCTCATGCAGCTCGTATCGTCCGCGATGCAGCTATCGCAGCTGGTGCTCCTGAAAACTGTGTGCAATGGATTACTCAACCATCTATGGAAGCAACAAGTGCCCTTATGAACCACGAAGGTGTTGCAACAATCCTTGCAACAGGTGGTAATGCCATGGTTAAAGCCGCATACTCATGTGGTAAACCAGCTCTTGGGGTAGGTGCCGGAAACGTTCCAGCTTATGTTGAAAAATCAGCTAACATTCGCCAAGCTGCACACGATATCGTCATGTCTAAATCATTTGATAACGGTATGGTCTGTGCATCTGAACAAGCGGTTATCATTGATAAAGAAATTTACGATGAATTTGTAGCAGAGTTCAAATCTTACCACACTTACTTTGTAAACAAAAAAGAAAAAGCTCTTCTTGAAGAATTCTGCTTCGGCGTGAAAGCAAACAGCAAAAACTGTGCTGGTGCAAAATTGAACGCTGATATCGTTGGTAAACCAGCAACTTGGATTGCAGAACAAGCAGGATTTACAGTTCCAGAAGGAACAAACATTCTTGCTGCAGAATGTAAAGAAGTGGGTGAAAACGAGCCATTGACTCGTGAAAAATTGTCACCAGTTATCGCAGTTTTGAAATCTGAAAGCCGTGAAGATGGTATTACTAAGGCTCGTCAAATGGTTGAATTTAACGGTCTTGGACACTCAGCAGCTATCCACACAGCTGATGAAGAATTGACTAAAGAATTTGGTAAAGCTGTTAAAGCTATTCGTGTTATCTGTAACTCACCTTCTACTTTCGGTGGTATCGGGGACGTTTACAATGCCTTCTTGCCATCATTGACACTCGGATGTGGTTCTTACGGACGCAACTCAGTTGGGGATAACGTTAGTGCCATTAACCTCTTGAATATCAAAAAAGTCGGAAGACGGAGAAATAACATGCAATGGATGAAACTTCCTTCAAAAACATACTTTGAACGTGATTCAATTCAATACCTTCAAAAATGTCGTGACGTTGAACGTGTCATGATCGTTACTGACCATGCCATGGTAGAGCTTGGCTTCCTTGATCGTATCATCGAACAACTTGACCTTCGTCGCAATAAGGTTGTTTACCAAATCTTTGCTGATGTAGAACCAGATCCAGATATCACAACTGTAAACCGTGGTACTGAGATTATGCGTGCCTTCAAACCAGATACAATCATCGCTCTCGGTGGTGGATCTCCAATGGATGCTGCTAAAGTAATGTGGCTCTTCTACGAACAACCAGAAGTGGACTTCCGTGACCTTGTCCAAAAATTCATGGATATCCGTAAACGTGCCTTCAAATTCCCATTACTTGGTAAGAAGACTAAATTTATCGCGATCCCAACTACATCTGGTACAGGATCTGAAGTAACTCCATTTGCCGTTATCTCTGATAAAGCAAACAACCGCAAATACCCAATCGCTGACTACTCATTGACACCAACTGTGGCAATCGTAGACCCTGCCTTGGTATTGACAGTTCCTGGATTTGTTGCTGCGGATACTGGTATGGACGTATTGACTCACGCGACTGAAGCTTACGTATCACAAATGGCTAGCGACTACACTGACGGTCTTGCACTTCAAGCAATCAAACTTGTATTCGAAAATCTTGAAAGCTCAGTTAAAAATGCAGACTTCCACTCACGTGAGAAAATGCATAATGCTTCAACAATCGCTGGTATGGCCTTTGCCAATGCCTTCCTAGGTATTTCTCACTCAATGGCCCATAAGATTGGTGCGCAATTCCACACAATCCACGGTCGTACTAATGCTATCTTGCTTCCATACGTCATCCGCTACAACGGTACACGTCCAGCTAAGACAGCAACATGGCCTAAGTACAACTACTACCGTGCAGATGAAAAATACCAAGATATCGCACGCATGCTTGGACTTCCAGCTTCTACTCCAGAAGAAGGTGTGGAATCTTACGCAAAAGCTGTCTACGAACTTGGTGAGCGCGTAGGTATCCAAATGAACTTCAAAGCACAAGGAATTGATGAAAAAGAATGGAAAGAACATTCACGTGAATTGGCCTTCCTTGCTTACGAAGACCAATGTTCACCTGCTAACCCACGCCTTCCAATGGTTGACCATATGCAAGAAATCATCGAAGATTCTTACTATGGCTACAAAGAAAGACCAGGACGCCGTAAATAATTGTTTATCAGCCTAGAGGCAGGAATTTCCTGTCTCTTTTCTTGTAGAATTGGAGTATTGAAAATAATTTTTAGCTTTTCTGTTTTCACTTTTCATCTGAAAAGGAAAGTGAGAAATGACTAGGTAGACAAAGAAAGACAGCAGTATAGGCTTTCAAAGGAGAAAGAAAAATAAGTGGGGTATAGACAAAAAACAACGCCCGTACTTGCAATTCAACTCAAATAGTTATATAATAGGTTTGTTGAAAGGTGATTTGTAGTGATTCAAGTTACTCTTTTCACAATAAAAATTTCATGATTTTCATAAGGAGGAAATCACTAATGGTAGTTAAAGTTGGTATTAACGGTTTCGGACGTATCGGTCGTCTTGCTTTCCGTCGTATCCAAAACGTAGAAGGTGTTGAAGTTACACGCATCAACGACCTTACAGATCCAGTTATGCTTGCACACTTGTTGAAATACGACACAACTCAAGGTCGTTTCGACGGTACTGTTGAAGTTAAAGAAGGTGGATTCGAAGTTAACGGTAAATTCGTTAAAGTTTCTGCTGAACGTGATCCAGAACAAATCGACTGGGCTACTGACGGTGTAGAAATCGTTCTTGAAGCTACTGGTTTCTTTGCTAAGAAAGAAGCAGCTGAAAAACACCTTAAAGGTGGAGCTAAAAAAGTTGTTATCACTGCTCCTGGTGGAAACGACGTTAAAACAGTTGTATTCAACACTAACCACGACGTTCTTGACGGTACTGAAACAGTTATCTCAGGTGCTTCATGTACTACAAACTGCTTGGCTCCAATGGCTAAAGCTCTTCAAGACAACTTTGGTGTTGTTGAAGGATTGATGACTACTATCCACGCTTACACTGGTGACCAAATGATCCTTGACGGACCACACCGTGGTGGTGACCTTCGCCGTGCTCGCGCTGGTGCTGCAAACATCGTTCCTAACTCAACTGGTGCTGCTAAAGCTATCGGTCTTGTAATCCCAGAATTGAACGGTAAACTTGACGGATCTGCACAACGCGTTCCAACTCCAACTGGATCAGTTACTGAATTGGTAGCAGTTCTTGAAAAGAACGTTACTGTTGATGAAGTAAACGCAGCTATGAAAGCAGCTTCAAACGAATCATACGGTTACACAGAAGATCCAATCGTATCTTCAGATATCGTAGGTATGTCTTACGGTTCATTGTTTGACGCAACTCAAACTAAAGTTCTTGACGTTGACGGTAAACAATTGGTTAAAGTTGTATCATGGTACGACAACGAAATGTCATACACTGCACAACTTGTTCGTACTCTTGAATACTTCGCAAAAATCGCTAAATAATTCATGAGTCGATAAAAAGCAAGGCCTCTTGGCCTTGCTTTTCTTATATTGAAAAATGGATGACACAACAATCATCCATTCTTTTTTAATTCTTTTTCAAATGTATCGGAAAGGGTAGTGAAACTTAACTTTTCTAATGTAAGCGGATGGGTAAAGGACAGTCGAAAGGCGTGAAGCATAAGCCGATTTGTTTTTGATTTGCTATTATAGAGAGGATCACCCAGGATAGGGAGGTTGTGATGAGAGAGATGCACGCGAATCTGATGTGTTCGCCCTGTCTTTAGTTTGCAACGAACCAAGGAAGTCTTGTTTGGGAATTGCTTTAATCTGCTTACATGTGTTTCGGCATATTGGCCATTTTTTGTATCAACTACTCGTTTTCTGCGATCATGGCGATCACGTCCGATTTTGTCTTTGAAAACAAGTTCTTTGCTGTTGATATGTCCGTCAACCTGTGCCCAATATTCTCTAGAAATCTCTTTTTTCTCCAATAAGCGATTGAGAATAGGCAGGATAAAAGGATTTTTGGCAAAGAGAACCAAACCACTGGTTTCCATGTCCAGACGATGAACGACATAGCAGGTTTGGCCGACATAGGCACTGACATGGTTAAGAAGTGCGATTTCGTTTGGTTGGTTACCATGTGTTTTCATACCCTCAGGTTTGTTGACAATAATCAAGTGTTGATCTTGATAAACTTCTTGAACGAGGTTTGGGTTGCCCCAAGGGATTTCTTTTTCGGGATAATCTTCCTCGTCAAAAGTCAACTGGCAAACATCTCCAGGACTTACCATTTCGTTCCAATGAACTTCTCGCTGATTAATCAAAATGTGTTTCTTGATTCTCAAAAAATGACGGATTTTTCTAGGGATGAGGAGTTGCTCCTCTAGTAATTGCTTAACCGTCATTTGAGGTAGAGAGTCTGGTAATGTAAATGTGAATTTCATACAGATATTGTAACAAAAAAAGCCCTATTTGGATAGGAAATAGCTAAATTCTTGTCTTCCTATGATGAAGATGATAAAATAAACGCATGAAATTAGATAAATTATTCGAGAAATTTCTTTCTCTTTTTAAAAAAGAAACAAGTGAACTAGAGGATTCTGATTCTACTAGCTTACGTCGCTCTCGTAGTGATCGAAAAAAATTGGCCCAAGTAGGTCCAATTCGAAAATTCTGGCGTCGCTATCATCTAACAAAGATTGTCCTTATACTAGGTTTGAGTGCAGGCTTGCTAGTTGGAACCTATTTGTTTGCTGTAGCCAAGTCAACCAATGTCAATGATTTGCAAAATGCCTTGAAAACTCGAACTCTCATTTTTGACCGTGAAGAAAAGGAGGCTGGTGCCTTGTCTGGTCAAAAAGGAACTTATGTTGAATTGACTGATATCAGTAAAAATTTGCAGAATGCCGTTATTGCGACAGAAGACCGTTCTTTCTATAAAAATGACGGGATTAACTATGGTCGTTTCTTCTTGGCTATTGTAACTGCTGGCCGTTCAGGTGGTGGTTCTACTATTACCCAACAGCTGGCTAAAAATGCCTATCTGTCGCAGGATCAAACTGTTGAGAGAAAAGCGAAAGAATTTTTCCTTGCCTTAGAATTAACAAAAAAATATAGTAAGGATCAAATTCTAACCATGTACCTTAACAACGCTTATTTTGGAAATGGTGTGTGGGGCGTAGAAGATGCGAGTAAGAAATACTTTGGAGTTTCTGCATCAGAAGTGAGTCTGGATCAAGCTGCGACTCTGGCAGGAATGCTAAAGGGGCCGGAACTGTATAATCCTTTGAATTCCGTAGAAGATTCTACCAATCGTCGCGATACTGTTTTGCAGAATATGGTTGCGGCGGGTTACATTGATAAAAACCAAGAAACCGAAGCTGCAGAAGTTGATATGACTTCGCAATTGCACGATAAGTATGAAGGAAAAATCTCAGATTACCGCTATCCTTCTTACTTTGATGCGGTTGTTAATGAAGCTGTTTCCAAGTATAATCTAACAGAGGAAGAAATTGTCAATAATGGCTACCGCATTTATACAGAGCTGGACCAAAACTATCAAGCAAATATGCAGGTTGTCTATGAAAATACAGCTCTATTTCCGAGGGCAGAGGATGGAACATTTGCTCAATCAGGAAGTGTGGCTCTCGAACCGAAAACAGGTGGAGTTCGTGGAGTTGTCGGTCAGGTTGCTGGCAATGATAAAACTGGATTCCGGAATTTCAACTATGCAACTCAATCAAAACGTAGCCCTGGTTCTACAATTAAGCCTTTAGTTGTTTATACGCCTGCAGTTGAAGCTGGCTGGGCTTTGAATAAGCAGTTAGATAATCATACTATGCAGTATGACAGCTATAAGGTTGATAACTATGCAGGGATCAAAACGAGTCGAGAAGTTCCTATGTATCAAGCCTTGGCAGAATCTCTTAATCTGCCTGCTGTTGCCACTGTTAATGATTTGGGAGTTGATAAGGCTTTTGAGGCGGGCGAAAAATTCGGACTCAATATGGAAAAAGTCGATCGTGTTCTTGGTGTCGCCTTGGGAAGCGGTGTTGAAACCAACCCTCTTCAAATGGCTCAAGCGTATGCTGCTTTTGCAAATGAAGGTTTAATGCCGGAAGCTCATTTTATTAGTAGAATTGAAAATGCTAGTGGGCAGGTTATTGCGAGCCATAAAAATTCACAAAAACGGGTGATTGATAAGTCTGTAGCTGACAAGATGACTAGTATGATGTTGGGGACATTCACCAACGGTACCGGTGTTAGTTCATCGCCTGCAGACTATGTCATGGCAGGAAAAACTGGAACAACTGAAGCTGTTTTCAATCCTGAATACACAAGTGACCAGTGGGTAATTGGTTATACTCCGGATGTAGTGATTAGTCACTGGCTTGGTTTCCCTACCACTGATGAAAGCCACTATCTAGCTGGCTCTACTTCAAACGGTGCAGCCCATGTCTTTAGAAACATTGCAAATACCATTTTACCTTATACGCCAGGAAGTACCTTTACAGTCGAAAATGCTTATAAGCAAAATGGAATTGCACCAGCCAATACAAGAAATCAAGTACAGAGTAATGAAGAAAATCAGGCGGATAATAGCCTGTCTGATATTAGAAGTCGTGCACAAAATCTGGTAGATGAGGCTAGCCGTGCTATCTCAGATGCTAAAATTAAGGAAAAGGCTCAAACGATATGGGATTCGGTAGTCAATCTATTTCGTTAAGATGCTTGTCAAAGCCTAGCTTTCTTGTTATAATAGATAAGATGGAGGCGTTATGGCACTAAAAAAAGCAAGCCTAGCTTGTGCGGTTTGTGGTTCGAGAAACTATTCAATCAAGATCAGCGGAAACCCCAAGCCAACACGACTAGAAGTAAATAAATTTTGTAAACATTGTGGTAAGTACACTACACACAGAGAAACGAGATAGGAGAGAGCGATGCGTTTTATTGGAGATATTTTTAGACTTCTTAAAGACACAACATGGCCAACTCGCAAGGAAAGCTGGAGAGATTTTCGGTCTATCATGGAATACACTGCTTTCTTTGTTGTGATTATTTATATTTTTGACAAGTTGATTGTTTCAGGTTTGATTCGATTTATTAATATTTTTTAGAAGACCTGTGGAGTTATTCACGCTAGAAATCTTCTATTATGAAAGGAAGTATCATGGATAGTTTTGATAAAGGATGGTTTGTCTTACAAACCTATTCTGGTTATGAAAATAAGGTAAAAGAAAATCTATTACAACGTGCACAAACCTACAATATGTTGGATAATATTTTACGTGTTGAAATTCCAACACAAACAGTGCAAGTTGAAAAAAATGGAAAGAGAAAAGAAGTAGAAGAAAATCGCTTTCCAGGTTATGTTCTTGTGGAAATGGTGATGACAGATGAAGCTTGGTTTGTTGTTCGAAATACACCAAACGTTACAGGATTCGTCGGATCTCACGGAAATAGATCAAAACCAACTCCATTATTGGAACAAGAAATCCGTGATATCTTGGTTTCTATGGGACAAACTGTACAAGAGTTTGATATCGATGTTGAAGTTGGTCAAACTGTACGTATCATTGATGGTGCTTTTGCAGATTATACTGGTAAGATTACAGAGATTGATAACAATAAAGTGAAGATGATTATCTCTATGTTTGGTAATGACACAATAGCAGAAGTAAACCTAAACCAAATTGCAGAATTATAACCCAAAGAGAGGCTTGCCCTCTCTTTTTTGTGCAGTTGAGGAGCTAAAGGGGACAGAACGGAGGAAATGGGACAAAAGTGTTTCTGAATCTGTTAAACTGTATCTAGAAAGGGGGACGTTATG
>NZ_VFJA01000006.1:0-99003 GCF_006385165.1 Streptococcus symci
TATGGAAGTCGCTTAGCTCTAGGGAGTTTAGCTCAGCTGGGAGAGCATCTGCCTTACAAGCAGAGGGTCAGCGGTTCGATCCCGTTAACTCCCATAGGTCCCGTAGTGTAGCGGTTATCACGTCGCCCTGTCACGGCGAAGATCGCGGGTTCGATTCCCGTCGGGACCGTTAGAATAACGTAAGTTATTTTAGACTCGTTAGCTCAGTTGGTAGAGCAATTGACTTTTAATCAATGGGTCACTGGTTCGAGCCCAGTACGGGTCATATATGCGGGTTTGGCGGAATTGGCAGACGCACCAGATTTAGGATCTGGCGCTTAACGGCGTGGGGGTTCAAGTCCCTTAACCCGCATTAAGATATAATAAATGAGCCGGCTTAGCTCAGTTGGTAGAGCATCTGATTTGTAATCAGAGGGTCGCGTGTTCAAGTCATGTAGCCGGCATTTTTAGATAGAAGAAAACAGTGCGAACGTAGTTCAGTGGTAGAACACCACCTTGCCAAGGTGGGGGTCGCGGGTTCGAATCCCGTCGTTCGCTTAGAGAGGCCGGGGTGGCGGAACTGGCAGACGCACAGGACTTAAAATCCTGCGATTGGTAACGATCGTACCGGTTCGATTCCGGTCCTCGGCATAAACTAATGAGCACCCTTAGCTCAACTGGATAGAGTACCTGACTACGAATCAGGCGGTTAGAGGTTCGACTCCTCTAGGGTGCATTTTTCTATTTAACTCGGGAAGTAGCTCAGCTTGGTAGAGTACTTGGTTTGGGACCAAGGTGTCGCAGGTTCGAATCCTGTCTTCCCGATATATGGCGGTGTAGCTCAGCTGGCTAGAGCGTCCGGTTCATACCCGGGAGGTCGGGGGTTCGATCCCCTTCGCCGCTATAATGATCTTGTTGGACCTTTAGCTCAGCTGGTTAGAGCTCTCGGCTCATAACCGAGTGGTCGTAGGTTCAAGTCCTACAAGGTCCATTTAAATAATATGGAGGATTACCCAAGTCCGGCTGAAGGGAACGGTCTTGAAAACCGTCAGGCGTGTAAAAGCGTGCGTGGGTTCGAATCCCACATCCTCCTTTTGTAATAACGCGGGATGGAGCAGCTCGGTAGCTCGTCGGGCTCATAACCCGAAGGTCGTAGGTTCAAATCCTGCTCCCGCAATAAGGCTCGGTAGCTCAGTTGGTAGAGCAATGGATTGAAGCTCCATGTGTCGGCGGTTCGATTCCGTCTCGCGCCATTTTTATTTATAGTTTTTATGCGGGTGTAGTTTAGTGGTAAAACTACAGCCTTCCAAGCTGTTGTCG
This sequence comes from Streptococcus symci, assembly GCF_006385165.1. GTDB lineage: Bacteria > Bacillota > Bacilli > Lactobacillales > Streptococcaceae > Streptococcus > Streptococcus symci. Next base: position 1,300 of record NZ_VFJA01000006.1, read on the forward strand.
CGAGTTCGATTCTCGTCACCCGCTTTGAACTTTGTTCAAATTACCAAGTTTTTAACTTGGGCGCGTAGCTCAGGTGGTTAGAGCGCACGCCTGATAAGCGTGAGGTCGGTGGTTCGAGTCCACTCGTGCCCATTAATAGGAGAATTACTCAAGAGGCTGAAGAGGACGGTTTGCTAAATCGTTAGGTCGGGTAACTGGCGCAAGGGTTCGAATCCCTTATTCTCCGTTTAATTTCGACTCTCTGTCAACTGTAGTGGGTTGAAGAAAAGCTAAGTTCTAGGAAGGACACATTTCGTCCTTTCTTTTTTGGTATTCAGAGCGATAAAAAGACTCCATAATATTTGTAGTGGGTACCCCCCTATAAATATTACGGAGCCTATTTTTATGTAGAAAAAAGTTCCATATGATCTATAATGAAAAGCAACCAAACCATCATTAGAAAGAATCATATGGAATAGTTACATTTTATCACAAAATTGTTCGATATCAAAGACCAAAATATCAAGATTTTAGATATCGTCAATAGGGATACTCACAAGGAAATCATCGCGAAACTGGATTACAATGCCCCATCTTGTCCTAGTTCTGGAAGTCAAATGAAGAAATATGACTTTCAAAAACCGTCTAAGACCCCTTACCTAGAAACGACTGGTATTCCTACTAGAATTCTCCTTAAAATGGCTCTTTTTCAACTGTATAGGGCTGAAGAAATACTAAAATTTGTATATATTGTTGATTTTACGGTTGTGCTAGTTTATTATTACTTCCAACTCTTGAGTGAAATTTCGCCACTATTTAGCCAGATTTCTTTTCCATTATCACATTGAACTAGAAGTTTTCCATTTTCAGAGATATCTTTAGCAAGTCCCTTGTAGTCTTTTTGATCTAGTGTAAAAGTCACTTCTTTTCCTAGAACAAATGACTGTTTTTTGTATAAGTATAATAGCTCTTCTGCTGGTGTTTCGAAGAAAGTCCGCCAGGTTTCTATGATTAATTCATTTCTGGTAATAGGTGCTGGTGTTTTAAATAAACTAGCAGCTTTTTCTTTTAATTCCTGAGGAAAATCTTTAATAGTGAAATTAATACCTACTCCAATAATGATATCTGTGACTAAGCCAGTTTCTACAGAGGTCATTGCCTCAGTAAGGATTCCTCCAATTTTATGATTGTTTAGGTAGATATCATTGACCCATTTTATGTCGACATCAATTAAAGTTAGGTTCTTAATGGCTTTGTAGACAGCTCCTGCTACAAGTAGTGTGTAGGATGGTAATTTGTCGTAAGGGAGATTTGGTTTGAGATGGAGTGTCATATAAATGCCACCTTGTGGTGAGTAGAAAGAACGTTGAAATCGACCTCGGCCTGCTGTTTGATAGGAAGCTATATAGAGGGTGTTTGCTTCATTCCCTAAATCAATTGCTTCTTTTGCATCTAGTTGAGTTGATTTTGTTTCGGGTTTAAAACTTATTTTAATTGGAAGATTTTGTTCTAGAAGTTCTGGAAGAATAAGGTCTCCATTCACCAGTTTGTAGCCTTTGTTTTTGATACTGTCAATTTCAATGCCTTCTTGTTCTAGACGCTTGATGGCTTTCCAAATTGATGTTCGGCTTAGGGATAGTTCTTCTGCGATTTTTTCTCCGCTGATATAGTCGGTTTCTTTAGCTAGAATTTGGTAGACGGCTTGGTAGGATTTCATAGTGTTTCCTTTCTTTAAGAATAGTATATGATTTGATTTTAGTTTGGATAGTTGCTTCTAATCTATATTTTATTACTACTATTTTAACATATGCCTACTATTTTCGGCACGATTTTTTAGAGTGAATCTAGTTATTAAGCTTGAGTTGTGAAATCTCAGTATTTTTGCTCGCTTTTTTACCTATGGAAGCGATTCCTTTGTTTTCAAATTGCTAAAAAAGTGGTACAATAAAGGGTAGCTTACTATTATCTGAATCAATTGATTTGGAGAGAAAGGATTCATTTTGAAATCAATAGGCTTTATTGAAAAGCTGAAAGGGTTGTCTAGTAAAGAACTGATTTTATTGGGAATTATCCTGAGTATCTTTTTACCCTTTTATCTTTTTGTAGTTGTATTCTGTTTATATATTATCAGTTTGATTTTTACAGGAGATATGAAAAGTATTCTTCAGAAAATGGGGGAGCATCCGATGCTACTTCTTTTTCTTGGCTATAGTACTGTTATATCCACTTTTGCTCAAAATTGGATGGGTCTTGTGGCTTCAGTAGGAATTTTTCTATTTACTGTTTTCTTTTTGCACTATCAGTCGATTTTATCACATAAATTCTTTCGATTGATTTTGCAGCTCGTCTTGTTTGGTAGCGTCTTGTCAGCTGCTTTTGCGAGTTTAGAACATTTCCAAATTGTGAAGAAATTCAACTATGCTTTTCTTTCACCCAATATGCAGGTGTGGCATCAGAATCGTGCAGAAGTGACCTTCTTTAATCCTAATTATTATGGAATTATTTGTTGTTTCTGTATCATGATTGCTTTCTATCTGTTTACAACGACCAAGTTGAATTGGTTGAAAGTATTCTGTGTGATTGCAGGCTTTGGTAATCTCTTCGGTTTGAACTTTACGCAAAATCGAACTGCCTTTCCTGCTATTATCGCTGGAGCCATTATCTATCTCTTTACGACCATTAAAAACTGGAAGGCCTTTTGGCTTAGTATTGGGGTCTTTGCGATTGGCTTGAGTTTCCTTTTTTCCAGTGATTTAGGAGTTCGGATGGGGACTTTAGACTCTTCTATGGAAGAACGGATTTCTATCTGGGATGCTGGGATGGCCTTATTTAAGCAAAATCCTTTTTGGGGTGAGGGGCCATTAACCTATATGCACTCTTATCCTCGGATACATGCTCCTTATCATGAACATGCTCACAGTCTTTATATCGATACGATTCTGAGTTACGGAATTGTGGGGACCATTTTACTAGTTTTGTCTTCTGTGGCTCCTGTTCGCTTGATGATGGATATGAGTCAGGAGTCGGGGAAACGTCCGATTATTGGTCTTTATCTATCTTTTCTTACAGTGGTTGCTGTACACGGAATCTTTGACTTGGCCCTCTTCTGGATTCAGTCAGGTTTCATTTTCTTGCTAGTTATGTGCAGCATTCCATTGGAACGTCGAACTTTGGTATCGGACATGACGGATTAAGTTTATAAGATTGAAATCTTCTACCTTGAGTAGGAGATTTTTTTATTGGGAAAAATTATTTCTAAATCGAAATAGTTGACAGTTAGAATAATGAGTGTTACAATTACTTTATTCGTTTCGATATCGAAATAAATTGGAGGTGTCATGAAAGATAGTCATTTGCTAGCTCATCATATTCGTTTATTGAATGGGCGGATTTTTCAAAGGTTACTGAGCCAAGACCCTGAAGCTCTTTATCGGAGTGAGCAGGGAAAGATTTTAGCGGTTTTATGGAATAGTGAAACTGGCTGTGCAACTGCGACAGATATTGCTTTGGCGACTGGACTTGCTAATAATACGCTGACGACTATGATAAAAAAGCTAGAGGAACAAAATCTTGTAACTATTAGTCCATGTGGAGAAGATAAGCGTAAGAAGTATTTGGTTTTAACAGAGTTGGGGCAGTCTCAGAAAGAAGTGGGGCATCGTGTCAGTCAGAAATTGGATACGATTTTTTACAAAGGATTTTCAGAGGAAGAAATTCGTCAGTTTGAAGCCTTTCAAGAAAGAATTTTGGCTAATCTGAAAGAGGAGGAAAATGAGGTTTAAAATGGAGCAAATTAGCTGTTTATAAGTAAAGACCACTTTTGACTTTGTTTTTAAACTCTTAGGACAAGGAAACTATGTGGTTAGCTATGGTCAGACTCAGATTGGTGGAGTTGCCTATGTCCAGTATGATATCTTCCGTCTAGAAAACGGGAAAATTGTGGAGCATTGGGACAATAAGGAAGTCATGCCTAAGGTAGAAGACTTGACCAATCGAGGGAAGTTTTAAATTGAGGATACAGAATGATTGAATACAAAAATGTAGCTTTACGCTACACAGAAAAAGATATCTTGAGAGATGTCAATTTACGAATTGAGAATGGCGAGTTTATGGTTTTAGTTGGTCCATCTGGATCAGGTAAGACGACCATGATTAAGATGGTCAACCGCCTCTTGGAACCGACTGATGGAAATATTTATATGGATGGCAAGCGTATCAAAGACTATGATGAGCGTGAACTTCGTCTTTCTACTGGTTATGTTTTACAGGCTATTGCTCTCTTTCCCAATCTAACGGTTGAGGAAAATATTGCCCTGATTCCTGAGATGAAGGGATGGACTAAGGAAGAAATTGCTAAGAAAACTGAGGAGCTTTTGGCTAAGGTTGGCTTACCAGTGGCTGAGTATGGGCATCGTTTGCCTAGTGAATTATCTGGTGGGGAGCAACAGCGGGTTGGTATTGTCCGTGCTATGATTGGTCAGCCTAAGATTCTTCTCATGGATGAACCTTTTTCGGCCTTGGATGCAATTTCGAGAAAACAGTTGCAGGTTTTGACGAAAGAATTGCATAAAGAGTTTGGGATGACAACGATTTTTGTTACCCATGATACGGATGAAGCTCTGAAATTGGCGGACCGTATTGCTGTTTTGCAGGATGGAGAGATTCGTCAGGTGGCGAATCCCGAGACGATTTTAAAAGCTCCTGCAACAGACTTTGTAGCAGACTTGTTTGGAGGTAGTGTTCATGACTAATTTAATTGCAACTTTTCAGGATCGTTTTAGTGATTGGTTGACAGCTCTATCTCAACATTTGCAGTTGTCACTTTTGACCTTGTTGTTGGCTATTTTTATCGCGATTCCCTTGGCTGTTTATCTCCGCTATCATGAGAAGTTGGCCGACTGGGTCTTGCAGATTGCAGGGATTTTCCAGACTATCCCGTCTCTGGCCTTGTTGGGGCTCTTTATCCCCTTGATGGGAATTGGAACCTTGCCGGCTTTAACAGCGCTAGTGATTTATGCGATTTTCCCGATCTTACAAAATACCATCACTGGGTTGAAGGGAATTGATCCAAGTCTGCAAGAGGCTGGGATTGCCTTTGGGATGACTAGGTGGGAGCGCCTCAAGAAGTTTGAAATTCCACTTGCCATGCCTGTCATTATGTCTGGGATTCGCACGGCGGCCGTTTTGATTATCGGTACGGCCACCTTGGCGGCCTTGATTGGTGCAGGTGGACTAGGTTCCTTTATCCTTTTGGGAATTGACCGTAATAATGCCAGTCTGATTTTGATTGGGGCCCTTTCTTCTGCAGTGCTGGCTATTGCCTTTAACTTACTATTAAAAGTGATGGAAAAAGCAAAATTGCGGACGATTTTCTCTGGTTTTGCCTTGGTGACAATATTGCTCGGTCTGTCTTATAGTCCAGCCCTCTTGGCTCAAAAAGAGAAAGAAAATTTGGTGATTGCTGGGAAATTGGGTCCAGAACCAGAAATTTTGGCCAATATGTATAAGTTGCTGATTGAGGAAAATACCAGTATGACTGCGACTATTAAACCGAATTTTGGGAAAACAAGCTTTCTCTATGAAGCTCTGAAAAAAGGCGATATTGACATCTATCCTGAATTTACGGGTACGGTAACTGAAAGTTTGCTTCAACCATCACCAAAAGTGAGTCATGAGCCAGAGCAGGTTTATGATGTAGCGCGTGATGGTATTGCCAAACAGGATCATCTAGCCTATCTCAAACCTATGTCTTATCAAAATACCTACGCTGTAGCTGTTCCGAAAAAGATTGCTCAAGAATATGGTTTGAAGACTATTTCGGACTTGAAAAAAGTGGAAGGACAGTTGAAGGCAGGCTTTACTCTCGAGTTTAATGATCGTGAAGATGGCAATAAGGGCTTGCAATCAATGTATGGTCTCAATCTCAATGTAGCGACCATGGAACCAGCCCTTCGCTATCAGGCGATTCAGTCAGGTGATATTCAAATCACGGATGCCTATTCGACTGATGCGGAGTTGGCGCGTTATGATTTGCAGGTCTTGGAAGATGACAAGCAACTTTTCCCACCTTATCAAGGGGCACCACTCATGAAAGAAGCTCTTCTCAAGAAACATCCTGAGTTGGAAAAAGTTCTCAATAAATTGGCTGGTAAAATTACTGAAAGCCAGATGAGCCAGCTCAACTACCAAGTTGGTGTTGAAGGTAAGTCAGCAGAACAAGTAGCCAAGGAGTTTCTACAAGAACAAGGTTTGTTGAAGAAATAGGTTGAGAAGCTAGACTCAATTTGGTTAAACGACTATATAGAAGAATGCTCAGACAATGTCGTCTGGGCTTTTTTGGTATTAGAGTTACTAAATGTCATTTAAAATGGAAAATAAGAGAAAATTTTCAGGAATTTGCAAATTTAACTGTAAAGACACTTGGCTATTCATAAAATAGGTGTATAATGTGTTGTGAACTACTTAACAAACAAGGATTTTCAGCTCATGTCGACTAAGGCTAGAAATCATGTGTATAGGCAGTTCATTATCTAATAGAGCGTTGCGTCCGAAAGTCTATCCAGACACGGCTCTTTAAAAACAAAAGGAGAAATGATGCATACTTATTTGCAAAAGAAAATTGAGAATATCAAAACAACCCTAGGTGAAATGTCTGGTGGTTACCGTCGTATGGTTTCAGCTATGGCTGATTTAGGATTTTCAGGAACGATGAAGGCTATCTGGGATGACCTTTTTGCCCATCGTAGTTTCGCCCAGTGGCTTTATTTGCTGGTTTTAGGAAGTTTTCCTCTCTGGCTGGAATTGATTTATGAACACCGTATTGTTGACTGGATTGGGATGATTTGTAGTCTGACAGGGATTATTTGTGTTATCTTTGTATCGGAAGGTCGGGCAAGTAATTATCTTTTTGGCTTGATTAACTCTGTTATCTACCTTATCTTGGCTTTACAGAAAGGATTTTATGGTGAGGTGCTCACGACCCTTTACTTCACGGTCATGCAGCCAATTGGTCTTCTAGTTTGGATTTATCAGGCACAATTTAAAAAGGAAAAACAGGAGTTTGTCGCGCGTAAGCTGGATGGTAAGGGCTGGACTAAGTATCTTTCCATTAGTGTTCTCTGGTGGTTGGCCTTTGGATTTATTTATCAGTCTATCGGAGCCAATCGTCCCTATCGTGATTCCATCACAGATGCGACCAATGGGGTAGGGCAAATCCTTATGACAGCTGTTTACCGTGAACAATGGATATTCTGGGCAGCTACCAATGTCTTTTCTATCTATCTCTGGTGGGGAGAAAGCCTGCAAATTCAAGGGAAATATCTAATTTATCTCATCAACAGTCTAGTTGGTTGGTATCAGTGGAGTAAGGCTGCTAAGCAGAATACTGATTTACCTAACTAGGAAAAGATGTTTTAAGTTTTGGGATAAAATAGATAGAGTTGATACTAAAGGATTTTATACTAAATGAAAATCAAAGAGCAAACTAGGAAACTAGCAGCAGGCTGTAATTGAGTACGGCAAGGCGATGTTGACGTGATTTGAAGAGATTTTCGAAGAGTATTATATGATGAAAAAGAGTAACTGTGGGTCCTCTTTTATTGTTGAAAAGTAAAAGCTCAGTAGCCTGGGTATAAGGAAACTGAGCTCTACAATGTATTCAATTTTTAGGAATGAGAAGGTCTAGATAAAACTGGACCACTTCTTGTTCTGTGAAGTCTTGCCCTTTTTTGAGCCACCAGGTCAATGTCTCGATAAAGTTGGTTACAACTAAGTGTTGGAGATAAGAATCAGGCAGACTTGGGTGAGCTTTTTTCAAATCATCAGCCAGCATGGGATAGACGTGGTGCTCCAGCTCTCTCTGGAGTTGACGGAGGAAGTAGTCATTTTTGGAGAATAGTAAACTGGTGATATGGTCTTGATTTTTCTGAAAATGCAGAAAGAGGTGGGCGAGGTAATCTTTGGTTGAAATGGCTTGCTCTCTTTCAAAGAGGTGATGGAAGAGGTAGCGACAGAGCTCATCCAGAAGTAGCTCCTTGCTCTCATAGTGACAGTAAAAGGTAGAACGTCCCACATCTGCGAGATCAATGATATCCTGAACAGTAGTAGCCTCGTAGCCCTTAGCATTCAAAAGTTGTAGAAAGGCTTGATAGATGGCTTTTTTTGTTTTACTGATACGGCGGTCAATCTTAGTCATATGGACATTTGAGGCAAATTGTTCAGAACTGAATAAAGCTGACTTTTTGCTTCTATCCTTTCTTTGAGTTTTAGTGGATAATGATAATGAACAAGATGTTCATGAATCTATTATAACAAAGGAATGAGAAATATGAAGGCAAAATATGCTGTTTGGGTGGCTTTTTTCTTAAATTTGACTTATGCCATTGTCGAGTTTATTGCAGGTGGAGTATTTGGTTCGAGCGCTGTTCTTGCTGACTCTGTGCATGACTTGGGGGATGCGATTGCAATTGGAATATCAGCTTTTCTAGAAACCATCTCTAATCGTGAAGAAGATAATCAGTACACCTTGGGCTATAAGCGGTTTAGTCTGCTAGGAGCCTTGGTAACAGCTGTGATTCTCGTAACAGGATCTGTTCTAGTCATTTTGGAAAATGTCACGAAGATCTTTCATCCACAACCAGTCAATGACGAGGGGATTCTCTGGTTAGGAATGATTGCGATTACTATCAATGTGTTAGCGAGTCTAGTGGTTAGTAAGGGAAAGACAAAGAATGAGTCTATTCTAAGTCTGCATTTTCTGGAAGATACCCTAGGGTGGCTGGCTGTGATTCTGATGGCGATTGTTCTTCGATTCACGGACTGGTATATCCTAGATCCACTTTTGTCCCTTGTCATTTCTTTCTTTATTCTTTCAAAAGCTCTTCCACGTTTTTGGTCTACGCTCAAGATTTTCTTGGATGCTGTGCCAGAAGGTCTTGATATCAAGCAAGTGAAGAGTGGCTTAGAGCAATTGGATAATGTGGCCAGTCTTAATCAGCTTAATCTCTGGACTATGGATGGTTTGGAAAAAAATGCCATTGTCCATGTTTGTATGAAAGAAATGGGGAATATGGAAGCTTGTAAAGAATCTATTCGAATTTTCCTCAAAGATTGTGGTTTCCAAAATATTACCATTGAGGTGGATGCAGACTTAGAAACCCACCGAGAACATAAGCGTCAGGTGTGTGACTTGGAGCGGAATCATGAGCATCATCATTAGAAAAAGTGAAAAATGATTGGGTACTATCGTATTTGGAATAGAGTATTAAATATTTTAAAAGATTGGTAAGTTAAGAGCATTGTATAAACTCCATATATATGATTGCTAATGATAAAAGATTTTTCGATTAGGTGCAAGATACTTGACTTGGAGTCAACTCAAAGTTATATAATAAGATAAGTGAGTTAGAACAGCTTAAACTCAGTGAATGAATGAGAGGAGGTTAGTGTATGAATATTAAATCTGCCAGTGACTTGTTGGGAATTTCAGCGGATACGATTCGGTATTATGAACGGGTTGGTCTTGTGCCACCGATTACTCGTACCGCGACAGGGATTCGTGATTTTCAAGATCAGTATATTGAAGCGTTGGAATTTATTAAGTGTTTCCGTTCGGCAGGTGTCTCTGTAGACAGTTTAGTTGACTATATGTCGCTCTACCAAAAGGGGGATGAAACGTGAGAGGCAAGGCTTGGTATTTTAGAAGACGAAAAGAAAAAATTAGAGGAGCGCTTGTCTCAGTTACAGACGGCTTTAAATCGCTTAAATCTCAAAATTAAACTTTACAAGGAAGGAAAATTTTAAATGAAATCAGTAGTATATACAAAGGCGCGTCAGGTTGGACTTGCTACAATTGAACGTCCGCAAATAATAGAAGCGGATGATGTGATTATTCGTGTAGTTCGCGCGTGCGTTTGTGGTTCAGATTTATGGAGGTACCGTAATCCAGAAACGAAAGCTGGACACAAAAATAGTGGACACGAAGCGATTGGGATTGTCGAAGAAACTGGGGAAGCCATTACGACGGTGAAACCAGGTGATTTTGTCATTGTCCCTTTTACCCATGGATGTGGTGAGTGTGATGCCTGTCTTGCTGGCTTTGACGGTTCTTGCGACAATCATGTTGGTAATAACTTGGGAGGCGATTTTCAGGCGGAATATATTCGTTTTCACTATGCAAACTGGGCGCTGGTTAAAATCCCTGGACAACCTTCTGACTACACAGAAGGTATGCTAAAGTCCCTCTTGACTCTTGCTGATGTCATGCCTACAGGCTATCATGCGGCGCGTGTTGCAAATGTTCAAAAAGGGGATAAGGTTGTGGTCATTGGCGATGGGGCTGTTGGTCAATGTGCTGTCATTGCGGCGAAGATGCGTGGTGCATCGCAAATTATCCTTATGAGCCGTCATGAAGATCGCAAAAAGATGGCTCTGGAGTCGGGTGCGACAGCTGTTGTATCTGAGCGAGGTCAAGAAGGTATTGCCAAGGTGCGTAAAATTCTCGGTGGCGGAGCAGACGCAGCACTTGAATGTGTTGGTACGGAGGCTGCTGTAGAACAGGCGCTAGGTGTTCTTCATAATGGAGGTCGTTTGGGCTTTGTTGGTGTACCGCACTATAATAATCGTTCTCTTGGTTCGACATTTATGCAAAATATCTCTGTAGCAGGTGGGGCAGCTTCTGCGACAACATACGATAAGCAATTTTTACTAAAAGCCGTCCTTGATGGTGATATCAATCCAGGTCGTGTCTTTACTTCAAGTTATAAACTGGAAGATATTAATCAAGCCTATAAAGATATGGATGAACGCAAGACCATTAAGTCTATGATTGTGATGGACTAACAAAGAAAATCCTAATGGAGATTTGAGCCTCTCTATTAGGATTTTTTATCATGTTTAATTTGTTGATTTATGGCAGAGTACTCTCTCTTAGAGTCAGTCTGGTTCCCAGCATAGTCAAGCTAGGAATTTTCCGACCGTGGAGAACTTCCTTGTTAAGAATATCCATGCCTGCTCGGCCCATTTCCTCAGTATAGACAGTGATACTGGAGAGGGGAGGATAGACCTGCTTGGTCAGGCTAGTGTCGTTAAAGGAAATGAGGCTAACGCGGTCTGGCAGGCTGATTCCAGCTTCTTGCAGGGCTCTGAGGGCACCGATGGCAAGGCTATCGCTGGCTGCGAAAAAGGCTGGTGGGAGTTGGTCTCCTAAATTCTGAATAGCCTCTTTCATCAAGTCATAGCCAGACTGGGCGGTAAAGCTTCCTTGAAAGACCAATTCATCATGATAGATTTCCTTTGTCTGACTGTAGTTTTTAAAATTCTCCAGCCGTTTATCCTCAATAATTTCTTCTTGGTCGGTTGTTTCCTCAAGACCTGTTAGAATCCCGATGCGGTCCATCCCTTGGCTGAGAAAATAATCGACAACCTGTTTCATGGCAGTATAAAAGTCCGTGATAATGCAGGTATGTCCTAGCGAGAGGGTATCACTGTCTAGAAATACAAGAGGTTTTTGGTATTCTTCAAAGGCAGAGATTTGTGATCGGCTGAACTTTCCGATGCAGAGAATCCCAATCACTTCCTCGCTTAGGGTAAAAGGATGGTCATTAAAATAGCGTAAGATATCATAGTCCAGTTCTTGGGCTCTTTTTTCTATTCCTAGGCGAATCTGGTAGTAGTAGAGGTCGTCCAACTCTCCTTGTTCGCTGACCCATTGGATAATGGCAATCTTTTGCTTGGGCTTGTGGAACTCGCCTGTCTTGAGGTGTTTGGTGTAGCCCAGCTCTTCAGCAACAGTTAAAATACGGTGTCTGGTTTCTTCTGTAACAGATAGACTCTGGTCGCGATTGAGGACACGAGATACGGTCGCGATAGAGACAGAGGCTAGCTGTGCAATGTCTTTTAAGGTAGCCATAAATCCTCCTCCTTTTAGGTTAGTATATCATATTTTTCTACTTTTTACTGATAGTTTAGTAAAAGTTTAGTAAAAAGGATTGACCTTGGCAAATCCCTTGGATACAATAGAAGAAAACGATTACACGTTAAGATGACTTAACGAACAGTCAAAGGAGAATTCATATGACACAACATCTTACTGCTGAAGCTCTTCATAAAGACTTTCTTGCCGTTTTTGGTCAAGAAGCAGACCAAACTTTCTTCTCACCAGGTCGTATCAATTTGATTGGTGAACACACAGACTACAACGGTGGGCACGTTTTTCCAGCTGCTATTTCCTTGGGAACTTACGGTGCAGCTCGCAAGCGTGACGACCAAGTTTTACGTTTCTACTCAGCTAACTTTGAGGACAAGGGCATTATCGAAGTGCCTCTCGCTGACCTCAAGTTTGAAAAAGAGCACAACTGGACCAATTATCCAAAAGGAGTTCTTCATTTCTTGCAAGAAGCTGGGCACGTGATTGATAAAGGTTTTGATTTCTATGTTTATGGAAATATCCCAAATGGTGCTGGTTTGTCTTCTTCGGCATCATTAGAACTCTTGACAGGGGTCGTGGCAGAGCATCTCTTTGATTTAAAATTAGAGCGTCTCGATTTGGTTAAAATCGGAAAACAAACAGAAAATAACTTTATCGGAGTCAACTCTGGTATCATGGACCAGTTTGCTATCGGTATGGGAGCTGACCAACGTGCTATTTACCTAGATACCAACACCTTAGAGTATGACTTGGTGCCACTTGATTTGAAGGACAATGTCGTTGTTATCATGAATACCAATAAACGCCGAGAATTGGCGGATTCTAAATACAATGAACGTCGTGCTGAGTGTGAAAAAGCAGTGGAAGAATTGCAAGTTGCCTTAGATATTCAGACTTTGGGTGAATTAGATGAGTGGGCCTTTGACCAATACAGCTATCTAATTAAAGATGAAAATCGTTTGAAACGTGCTCGCCATGCTGTGCTTGAAAATCAACGTACTCTCAAAGCTCAAGCAGCCCTTCAAGCAGGAGATTTGGAAACATTTGGTCGTTTGATGAATGCGTCACACGTTTCCCTAGAGCATGACTATGAAGTAACTGGTTTGGAATTGGATACTCTTGTCCACACAGCTTGGGCACAAGCAGGAGTTCTCGGTGCTCGTATGACAGGGGCTGGTTTTGGTGGCTGTGCTATTGCCTTGGTGCAAAAAGATGCTGTTGAGGCCTTTAAGGAAGCTGTTGGAAAACGCTACGAGGAAGTAGTTGGCTACGCTCCAAGTTTCTATATCGCTGAAGTTGCAGGTGGCACTCGCGTCCTTGACTAGTCAAAAGGAGGCTTTATGGTGACCTTAGTAGATAAATTTGTAACACATGTCATTTCTGAAAGTTCATATGAGGAAATGGATCGAATCTACCTGACCAATCATGTCTTGGCACGAGTGGGAGATGGTGTTTTGGAAGTTGAGACCAATCTGGATAAATTGATTGACCTCAAGGACCAGCTGGTTGAGGAAGCCGTTCGATTAGAGACGATTGAGGATAGTCAGACTGCGCGTGAAATCCTTGGTGCTGAACTAATGGACTTGGTGACTCCTTGTCCGAGTCAGATCAATCGTGACTTTTGGGAAACCTATGCCCACTCTCCTGAGCAAGCGATAGAGGATTTTTACCAACTCAGTCAGAAGAATGACTACATCAAACTCAAGGCCATTGCTAAAAATATCGCTTATCGTGTTCCATCTGATTACGGTGAACTTGAAATTACCATCAACCTCTCTAAGCCTGAAAAGGATCCCAAAGAGATTGCTGCAGCCAAGTTGGTGCAAGCTAGCAATTATCCTCAGTGTCAGCTTTGTCTAGAGAATGAGGGCTACCATGGTCGAGTCAACCACCCAGCTCGCAGCAACCACCGTATTATCCGTTTTGAAATGTCTGGTCAGGAGTGGGGATTCCAGTATTCGCCTTATGCTTACTTTAATGAGCACTGTATTTTCTTAGATGGTCAGCATCGTCCTATGGCCATTAGTCGTCAGAGTTTTGAACGTCTACTGGCTATTGTAGAGCAGTTTCCAGGATATTTTGCTGGCTCTAATGCCGACTTGCCGATTGTGGGAGGTTCTATTCTGACTCATGACCACTATCAAGGAGGCCGTCATGTTTTTCCTATGGAATTGGCTCCTCTGCAAAAGTCTTTCCGATTTGCTGGTTTTGAGCAGGTCAAGGCTGGAATTGTCAAGTGGCCCATGTCAGTGTTGCGTCTGACTTCGGATTCCAAAGAGGATTTGATTAACTTGGCTGACAAGATTTTGCATGAATGGCGTCAGTATTCAGATCCTGCAGTACAGATTTTGGCAGAGACTGATGGGACTCCGCATCACACCATCACCCCAATTGCACGTAAACGTGATGGACAGTTTGAGTTGGACTTGGTTTTGCGAGACAATCAGACATCGTCAGAGCATCCTGATGGCATCTATCATCCCCACAAGGATGTCCAACATATCAAGAAGGAAAATATCGGCTTGATTGAGGTCATGGGCTTGGCTATTTTGCCACCTCGTTTGAAGGCAGAAGTGGAGCAAGTTGCCAGCTACCTCGTGGGAGAAGAGGAGACAGTTGCCGACTATCATCAGGAATGGGCAGACCAACTTAGAGCCCAATATCCAGACATAACAGATAAAGAAAAAGCCCTTGAAATCGTCAAGGACTCTGTGGGTACTATTTTTGTGCGTGTACTTGAGGATGCAGGGGTTTACAAGCAGACAGAACAAGGACAGGCAGCCTTTATGCGCTTTGTGGAGCAGGTCGGGATTTTGGCAGGCTAGGAGCTTTCTCCTTGCACAGTCCTATAAAAAGTAGTATCATAGTGTCGTTTGAAATATCAGGAGGAAACGATGAAAGATTTTCATTTTGATGCTATCTCTGCCTTTGAAAATTACGAAATTGAACAAATGAGAGATGGTCACGTTGTGGTGACGACCAAAGTAGTGGACTCGTCGCTCAACTACTATGGCAATGCCCATGGTGGCTATCTCTTTACCCTTTGCGACCAGATTAGTGGTTTGGTGGTCATCTCGCTAGGACTAGACGGAGTGACGCTCCAATCTTCTATCAACTACCTCAAGGCAGGAAAACTCGATGATGTGCTGACCATTAAAGGAGAATGCGTCCATCAAGGTCGCACAACCTGTGTAGTGGATGTTGATATCACCAATCAAGAAGGCAGAAATGTCTGCAAAGCAACCTTTACCATGTTTGTCACAGGCCAGCGGTCAGAAGAAAGACAGGTAAGAATATAGAAAAACAAAAAAGAGGCTCGCACCTCTTTTTTAGTTTCAGATAAATCAATCAATTTCTTTAATAAACTTAGCAATTTCTTTTACAATTTCAGTAACTAAAGCATTTCCCATAAAAAACATTCTCATTTTATCAGATACCTCTACAATAGAACCATCAGATAGTTTCTTTTTAGCTGTCCAATCATCTGGGAAATCCTGAAGGCGTTCAGCTTCAATAGGGGTAATTAATCTATATTTATTGTTTACAAATAATAAATGTGTGGAACGATTAACAGTTCCTTCGGATGTAAGCATTGTTCGTCCTGGAAGGTTTAAATCATCATAAGGGGACATTCCTCCTTCTGAATAGATGTATTGATGTCCGTCAGAAGATGTTCGTTCAATTTTTTTAGGTCCTCTAAGATATTGAAATTTTTCCAATTTTGACTGATCAGTTAAAAAATATTTTTCAGGTACTTCAGACTCATCTTGAAGAATTTCTCCTAGAGTGATAGGATTACCATTGTAATTAGGTTCTGTATCAATAGAATAGTACTTTCCATGTCTCATAATTCCTGTATTCCAAACAGTACCGGTAAAAGTATCTGAAACTTCAACTATATCATTTGGTAACTCATAAAACACATGACGATTTTTAACTGCTATAGGTTTAATAGGAAATTGTTTTGCAAATAGACCTTGATTGAAAATATAGTCATCATACCTATTATCTTCAAATATTTCTTCATTTTTTTCGTAAAGATTGTCAATTTTTTTGGCAAATACTGTATCATTTCGATATACGAAAAAGAATACACGACGTCTTCGTTGGCTTCTGCCATACTCAGCAGCATTAATAACTCTCCACTCAACAGAATATCCGAGATTATTAAAAGCTGTGAGCATGATTGCAAAATCGCGTCCTCTTTGTTTTGAAGGTGCTTTTAAAAGTCTATCTACATTTTCTAGAATTAAGTATTTGGGTTTAATGATTTCCGTTGCTCTAATAATCTCCCAAAATAAAACTCCTTTTTTTCCTTCAATACCTTTCTCATTTTTCTTGCTACGTGCAACAGAGTAATCTTGGCAAGGAAAACCACCGACAATCATATCGGCATCCATTTTGGAAAATTGTTCGTCTGTTATATCAGAGATACTAATATTGATGTTTTCGCTATTGGGGAAGTGATAATCATAGACCTCAAATGCGTCTTGAGATTTACGAGATGGTTCCCATTGGTTTGCCCATTTTGTTTGAAAGAGTTGCTTATCGGCATTTTCTAATCCTATCCGAAAACCGCCAACTCCAGCAAATAGTTCGAGAACTTTCATCTTTTCTCCTTCATTTTTTTACAGTTTAATCCATTATATACTATTTTCAATGATTGATCAAGTATTAATGTTTGCTTTAGTTTAATTTGATATAATATAAAAGATAGGAGAAGAAAATGGATCAAAACTTATTTAACTATAACGATGAAGATATCGATAGTGTTATTGAATATTCTCACAAACTATTAAATAGAAAATTTTCCGATGTTATGGAAGAGTATAATCGTTCACTCTATAAATCATATGACGATTATAATGATAGAGTAGTCTCTGAGGTACAAGATAAAGCAATTAGTATGAAGTCAAAAGGGCAGTATGGAAATTATATTGAAAAATATTTCTATGGTTATCAGCCAAATAGTGACTCGGAAGCTGACTTTGAAAAAATAGGTGTAGAATTAAAAGTTACTCCTTTTAAGATAAACAAAAATGGGACACTTAGTGCAAAGGAACGACTTGTATTAACAATACTAAACTATATGGAGGAAAATTTAGAGGATTTTTACTCCACTCATTTATGGAAAAAATGTGCAAAGATTTTGTTATTGTTTTACAATGGCTTAATTCCCAATCAAACAATGAAGGACTATGTCATTGAAAAAATATTTTTATATGAATGGTTTGAGGAGGATATGGCGGTCATCCTTGAAGACTATCAGAAAATTACAGATAAAATCAAAAATGGAAGGGCGCATGAATTATCAGAATCAGATGGAAACTATTTATCAACTTGTACAAAAGGAGCAGGTAAAGGAAAGGATTTAAGACAGCAACCATTTAGTCATGAATTAGCAAAACAAAGAGCTTGGGAAATAAAATCAAGTTATATGACCTATCTGATTAATCATAAAATATTTAACCAATCAGATCAAGAAAGTGTTCTAGCTAATTTTAGGGGTGAGAAAAAATCATTTACTGAGGTCATTGCAGAGAAGATTCTCTCCTATAAAGGTTTTTCTGAACAAGAGTTATATGATAGATTTGAAGTGAATCCGAAAGCAAAAGGTAAGAATAGTACTCTGATTAGAAAAATTTTAGGCTTAACAGGAGATTTAGATAAGACCAAAGAATTTCAAAAAGCAAACATGAATTTGAGAGTTATTCGAGTAGATAAGAATAATTTACCTAAGGAAGACTCTCCATTTAAAACTTATTGTTTTAAAGAATTAGCAGCAACAGATAGTTGGGTATCATCACATGTTTATAATGAAATTTATAATAAACGATTCCTCTTCGTTATTTTTAAGGAAATTGAACCTAAGCTATTTGTATTAGATTCTATCAAGTTTTGGGGATTTCAGGATAGACAATTAGAAGAAATCCAAAGAGTGTGGCAGGAAACTAGACAAATTATTTCTGACGGAGTTAAATTAACTCAAAACGGTAATAAAGTTTCAACTAATTTCCCTCAAAGTAAGATAAACAAAATTCTATTTACGAAATTACATGCTACTAATACTTATTATGAAATTGACAAAGGAAAATTTGTTGGGAAAGGTTCATTATCTGATACGGATGAACTTCCAGATGGACGTAGGATTACAAAACACTCCTTTTGGATGCCTAAGAAGTTTATTAAAGAAATATTAGATGGGAATTGGGATTGATTATATTTGTAAACAAAAAAGAGGTTCACACCTCTTTTTCTTATTTCTTTTTATGATTTAATACGGCATTGAGGACAATGGCAAGTAGGCTGGCTACAACGATTCCGTTTGAGAAGAACATTTGGAAGGCTGTAGGCATGCTGACAAAGAGATTACTGTTGTTGAGTCCGACACCTGCAGCGATGGAGACTGCTGCGATAAGGAAGTTATGTTCATTGTTAGCAAAGTCAACACGAGCGAGGATTTGCATCCCTTGAATCGATACAAATCCAAACATCACCAGCATGGCACCACCGAGGACAGGGCTCGGAATGATTTGAGCAAGGGCACCAAACTTAGGAAGGAGTCCAAGGAGAACGAGGAAACCAGCTGCGTAGTAGATTGGCAGGCGTTTCTTGATGCCTGACAATTTAACCAAACCAACGTTTTGTGAAAATCCTGTGTAAGGGAAGGTGTTAAAGATTCCTCCGAGAAGTACGGCCAAACCTTCTGCGCGGTAACCGTTGCGCAGGCGCGTGCTGTCGATTGGGTCTTTCGTGATATCAGACAAGGCTAGGTAAACACCAGTAGATTCAACCATAGACACCGTTGCGATGATACACATCATGATAATAGATGAGATTTCAAAGGTCGGCATCCCAAAGTAGAGTGGAGTTGGGACATGGACAAGCGGTGCTGCCGCAACTGGAGAGAAGTCAACTAAGCCCATGCTAGCCGCAATGGCAGTTCCAACAACCAGACCAATCAAAATAGAGATAGACTTGATAAATCCTTTGGTAAAGATGTTAATCAAGAGGATAATCAGAACAGTAATGGCTGCAAGCAAGAGACTTTGACCAGTTGGCTCTGGAACGTTGTTTCCCATATTTCCAATAGCGACAGGAATCAAAGTTAAACCAATCGTGGTAATAACAGATCCTGTTACGATAGATGGGAAGAGATTGGCTACTTTTGAGAAGATGCCTGAAACAAGAACCACGTAAATCCCTGATGCGATAAGGGCACCAAACATAGCGCCACTACCATGACTTTGCCCAATCATAATCAAGGGAGCTACCGACTGGAAGGCAACTCCTAGAACGACTGGTAGCCCAATTCCGAAGTATTTGTTGAGTTGGAGTTGAAGGAAGGTTGCCACCCCACACATGAAGATATCTGTAGAAATCAGGTAGGTTAACTGCTCAGTTGAATAGCCAAGGGCTGTCGCAATCATGATGGGAACCAGGATGGATCCTGAGTACATAGCTAGTAAGTGTTGCAAGCCAAGAACGGCTGCTTGTGAATGTTTTTCTTGAGTTTGCATTAGAGATCTGCCTCCTTAAAAATAACTTGACCATTTTCAAAACGATCCAAACGAGCGAGTGATAGGACAGGATAGCCTGCTTTTTCAAGCAAATCACGGCCATCTTGGAAGGATTTTTCAATCACGATACCGATAGCTTCGACTGTGGCTCCGGCCTGTTCGATGATTTGAATCAAGCCTTTGGCAGCTTGGCCATTAGCAAGGAAGTCGTCGATAATCAAAACCTTGTCCTCTGGTGAGAGGAATTTTCCAGCGATAGAAACGGTGCTAGTCACCTGCTTGGTAAAGGAGTAAACTTCGGCAGTTAAGATTCCTTCGTTCATAGTGATGTTCTTAGCTTTTTTGGCGAAAATCATGGGAACGTTTAAGGCTTCAGCTGTAAAAACGGCTGGGGCAATACCCGACGCTTCAATGGTTACGACTTTGGTAATGCCAGCAGAAGCAAATTTTTCCGCAAAAACCTTACCGATTTCTCGCATCAAGCTAAAGTCAACTTGGTGGGTTAAAAAGGAATCCACCTTGAGGATGTTATCACCCAAGATATACCCATCCTTGAGGATGCGCTCTTCTAATAATTTCATAAGACCTCCTAAAGTCTAAAAGCCAATCCATTTGCTTGTTCCAGAATCCTATCAAGTAAAAACTGATAGAAAAAAGACCTACTTAATCTCTAAGTAAGTCCCCAAAATAGGCATGGCAAAAAGGACCATACCTTACTTCTGACTTACTTATTGTTAGGTGTTCCGGCACCTTGTAGAAACGTCGTGCCAATTCACGACATAAACAAGTAAAACGATATTTAATTTTAAATAGGCTTGAGTCAATGTTTTTATTTTACACTAAATAACTTTATAAATCAAATATTTTGTTAGTGTTTTAATAAAAAAAACGAACAACTGGAAGAAAAATAGACAAAAACACAGTTGTTGGCTAACATTTAGAAGATTTTTTCATCATAAAAGGCATATTATCAAGATTCTTCAAGATCTGACAATATACCTTTTTCTAACTTTAAAGACTTTTTCCCAATCTTTATTATTCTACTCGCTAAATCTTAAAAAATAGCCATCTGGATCCAAAACTGCAAATTCGTGAGGGTAAATAAAGCTATCTCCCACTCGAAATGTTCTTTTGGTCAGCGGACGATGGATAGGATAGTCAGCTTCCAGCAGTTTTTGGTGGAGATGAGGGATATCTTCAATGCCAAAGGAAATATTAACACCTCGCCCGAAAGGATAGGTTAGTTGGGCTAATTCTTCTGTGCTGCCTTCTTCTAGCATAAGTTGGCAGTCTTCAAGCGAGAGGAAGAGAAATTTCTCCTCTGGACGCTCGTATTCGACAGAGAATCCTAGCAGGTTGCAGTAGAAGTGGCGTGATTTTTCGATGTCAGATACTACAAATTCAGGAATGACAGCTTGATAGTCCATTCGTTTTCTCCTTAGAGTTCAATCTCCATGACAATGGGTGTGTGGTCTTGGCGAGCACCTGAGTCAATCATATCAGATTTGGTTACCTTGTCAGCCACGCGGTTGCTGGTCAGCCAGTAGTCGATTCTCCAGCCTGTATTGTTGATTTTAGAAGTCTTGCTGCGCTGTGCCCACCAAGTGTAGCGTTCTGGAACATCGCCGTGAATGTGGCGGAAGGTATCAGTAAATCCAGTTGCCAAAAGGTTGGTAAATCCAGCACGCTCCTCGTCGGTAAATCCTGGTGAACGGCGGTTGCTAGCAGGATTTGCAAGGTCGATTTCATTGTGGGCTACGTTGTAGTCACCGGTCGCAAGGACTGGCTTTTCTTTGTCTAGTTCAGCCAAGTATTCAGCATATTTGACATCCCAGACTTGACGTTCTTCCAAGCGTTTGAGGCCATCACCAGCGTTTGGAGTGTAAACTTGGGTCACGAAAAATTCATCAAATTCTAAGGTGATGATGCGACCTTCCAAGTCCATGGTAGAAGGGGCACCGATTTCTGGGAAAGTGACAGTGGGTGTGAGTTCTTTCTTATAGAGGAACATGGTACCAGCGTATCCTTTACGGGCAGGCTCTTGGGAAGAGCGCCAGGTGTTTTCGTAGCCTGGAAAGAGTTCTTCTAAAATTTCCAGATGTTTCTTTGTAGGCCCCTTGGCAGAAAGCTTTGTTTCTTGGATAGCGATAATATCAGCATTTTCAGCGACCAAGGTTTGTAGGACTTCTTGGGATAATTTGGCACGAGCTGAGTCACTCGTTAGGGCTGCGTTGAGGGAATCAATATTCCATGAGATAAGTTTCATAAAGTTACCTTTTTCATTCAGATTATAGATTTTATTATACCAAAAAAAGGTCTATTTCCCCAACGTATGGCTTGAAAAATCACTCTCTTTCGTTTATAATGAAGAATGATTTTATGAAAGGGAGTGAAAATAAATGAAATTTTACTCATATGACTATGTACTTAGCCAAATCAGTCAGCAAAATGGCATCATGATTGGCTTTGGGATTGTGCTCCTAGCTATCACAGGATTTTTTGCTTTTAAGGCTTATCGTGATAAAAAGGGAACTAAGTTTCGTGAATTGGTCATGATTTTGGCCTTGACTTTGGTAGCCATGCTTTTGGTAACAATCTCAAAATACCAGACCAATCAAGCCTCTAACAATCAATTTCAAACTTCCCTTCATTTCATAGAGGTCATTTCTAAAGACTTGGGAGTGGATAAATCAGAAGTTTATGTCAATACTTCAGCTGCCACTGATGGAGCACTTATCAAGGTAGGTTCAAATTTCTATCGTGCCATGAACGGGAGCCAACCAGACAAGTATCTTTTAGAGAAATTAGAATTGCATCAAACAGACGCTATTGAATTGGTGGAGGTAAACAAATGACACTCAACTACATGGAAATTTTAATCAAACTGGCCTTGGGTCTTTTCTCGCTTGTTTTTGTTATCAATGTGACAGGAAAGGGGAATCTAGCACCTAACTCTGCTACAGACCAAATTCAGAACTATGTTCTCGGTGGTATCATTGGTGGGGTGATTTACAATAGTTCTATCAGTATTCTCCAGTATGCAGTGATTTTGATGATGTGGACGATTTTGGTCTTGACCCTCAAATGGCTCAATAACAATGTTCGTTTTGTCAAACGCTTGATTGATGGTAAACCGACTCTGCTCATCAAAAATGGGCAGATTGACCCAGAAGCCTGTCGTTCAGTTGGTTTGTCTGCGGCAGATGTTGCTCTCAAACTTCGTAGCCAAGGAATTTTCCAGATGAAGCAAGTTAAACGAGCTGTGCAAGAGCAAAATGGCCAACTCATCGTGGTCCAAATGGGAGATGAAAATCCTAAGTATCCAGTTGTGACTGACGGTGTGATCCAAGTAGATGTTTTGGAATCGATTGGTCGTAGCGAAGAGTGGTTGCTTGATAACCTCAACAAGCAAGGACATGACAATGTAGCTAATATCTTTATCGCTGAGTATGACAAGGGTGCCGTTACAGTCGTAACCTATGAATAAGAAAAACCTGGGGTCTTGGCCTCAGGTTTCTATTTGTAATCAGAAAGGGATTTTATGTCCATTATTCAAAAACTTTGGTGGTTTTTCAAGTTAGAAAAACGCCGTTATCTAGTCGGAATTGTGGCCCTGGTCTTGGTTTCCGTCCTTAATCTCATTCCCCCCATGGTTATGGGGCGGGTTATTGATGCTATCACATCGGGACAATTAACCCAGCAGGACCTCCTTCTTGACCTATTTTATTTGCTTCTTGCGGCCTTTGGGATGTACTATCTGCGCTATGTTTGGCGGATGTATATCCTTGGGACTTCCTACCGTCTGGGGCAGATTATGCGGTCTCGCTTGTTTGAGCATTTCACAAAAATGTCTCCAGCCTTTTATCAAACCTATCGGACGGGGAATCTGATGGCACACGCAACCAACGATATCAATGCCTTAACCCGTCTCGCAGGGGGAGGGGTTATGTCAGCGGTGGATGCCTCAATCACAGCTTTAGTGACCTTGTTGACCATGCTCTTTAGCATTTCATGGCAGATGACCTTGGTTGCCATTCTTCCCCTGCCTTTCATGGCTTATGCCACCAGTCGTCTAGGGAGAAAGACCCACAAGGCCTTTGGCGAATCGCAGGCTGCCTTTTCTGAACTTAATAATAAGGTACAGGAGTCCGTATCAGGTATTAAAGTGACCAAATCTTTCGGTTATCAGGCGGACGAGTTGAAGTCCTTTCAGGCAGTCAATGAATTGACATTCCAAAAGAATCTCCAAACCATGAAATACGATAGTCTCTTTGATCCCATGGTTCTCTTATTTGTTGGCTCCTCCTATGTTTTAACCCTTTTAGTCGGCTCCTTGATGGTTCAGGAGGGGCAAATCACAGTTGGGAATCTGATTACCTTCATCAGCTATTTGGATATGCTGGTCTGGCCTCTTATGGCTATCGGTTTCCTCTTTAATATCACTCAGCGAGGAAAGGTTTCTTACCAGCGGATTGAGAATCTTTTGTCTCAGGAATCACCTGTACAAGACCCTGAGTTTCCTCTAGACAGTATTGAAAATGGGCGCTTGCAGTATGCCATTGATAGCTTTGCCTTTGAAAATGAGGAAACACTGACAAATGTTCACTTTAGTTTGGAAAAAGGGCAAACTCTGGGCTTGGTTGGGCAGACAGGTTCTGGAAAAACGTCCTTGATCAAGCTTCTCTTGCGTGAGTACGATGTGGATAAGGGAGCCATTTACCTAAACGGTCATGATATTCGCGATTATCGTTTGACAGAACTTCGCAGTCTCATGGGCTACGTCCCTCAGGACCAGTTCCTCTTTGCGACTTCAATCTTAGACAATATACGCTTTGGGAATCCTGATTTACCACTTTCAGCGGTTGAGGAAGCGACTAAGCTAGCCCAAGTTTACCAAGACATTGTAGACATGCCTCAGGGATTTGATACGTTGATTGGTGAAAAGGGAGTCAGTCTTTCTGGAGGTCAAAAGCAGCGTCTGGCCATGAGTCGGGCTATGATTTTAGACCCTGATATCTTGATTTTAGATGATTCTTTGTCAGCTGTGGATGCCAAGACGGAGTATGCGATTATCGATAACCTCAAGGAGACGCGAAAGGACAAAACAACCATTATCACAGCCCATCGCCTCAGTGCGGTTGTTCATGCAGATTTGATTTTAGTCCTGCAAAATGGTCAAATCATCGAACGAGGCAGGCACGAAGACTTGCTAGCTTTGGATGGCTGGTATGCTCAAACCTACCAGTCTCAGCAGCTGGAAATGAAAGGAGAAGAAGATGCAGAATAAACAAGAACAATGGACTGTATTGAAGCGCTTGATGTCTTATCTCAAGCCTTATGGGCTCCTGACTTTTTTGGCACTTAGTTTTCTACTAGCGACGACGGTCATTAAAAGTGTCATTCCCCTTGTGGCTTCCCACTTTATTGACCAGTATCTCAGCAATCTCAACCAACTCGCTGTGACCGTTTTGCTGGTCTACTATGGCCTTTATATCCTACAAACTCTGGTCCAGTATGTCGGCAATCTTCTCTTTGCGCGCGTGTCTTACAGTATTGTTAGGGATATTCGTAGCGATGCCTTTGCCAATATGGAAAAACTGAGTATGTCTTACTTTGACAAGACGCCAGCAGGCTCTATCGTCTCTCGTTTGACAAATGATACCGAGACCATCAGTGATATGTTTTCAGGGATTTTATCTAGCTTTATCTCAGCAGTTTTCATCTTTCTGACAACTCTTTATACCATGTTGGTGTTGGATTTTCGTTTGACTGCATTAGTCTTGCTCTTTCTCCCCTTGATTTTCCTTTTGGTCAATCTCTATCGGAAAAAATCCGTCAAGATTATCGAAAAAACCAGAAGTCTCTTGTCAGATATCAATAGTAAGCTGGCCGAAAACATCGAAGGAATCAGGATTATCCAGGCCTTTAATCAAGAGAAGCGCCTACAGTCAGAGTTTGATGAAATCAACCAAGAACACTTGGTCTATGCCAACCGTTCTGTAGCCTTGGATGCCCTCTTTTTGCGCCCTGCCATGAGTTTGCTGAAACTCCTAGGATATGCAGTTTTAATGGCTTATTTTGGCTACCGTGGACTTTATCTGGGAATAACAGCTGGAACCATGTATGCCTTTATCCAGTATATCAATCGTCTCTTTGACCCCTTGATTGAAGTGACGCAAAACTTTTCAACCCTTCAAACTTCTATGGTTTCTGCAGGTCGTGTCTTTGCTTTGATTGACGAGAGGACCTATGAACCCCTTCAAAAGGATAGCCAAGCAAAGATTACAGAAGGTAATATTCGGTTTGAACATGTATGTTTCTCTTATGATGGCAAACATCCGATTCTTGATGACATTTCTTTCTCTGTTAATAAGGGTGAAACCATTGCATTTGTAGGCCATACAGGTTCAGGGAAATCTTCGATTATCAATGTCCTCATGCGCTTTTATGAATTTCAGTCAGGGCGAGTTCTCTTGGATGATGTGGATATTAGGGACTACAGTCAGGAAGAGTTGAGAAAAAACATAGGTCTGGTCTTGCAGGATCCCTTCCTCTATCATGGAACCATTAAGTCCAATATCGCCATGTACCAAAAAATCAGTGACGAAGAGGTCCAGAATGCAGCTGCTTTCGTGGATGCAGATTCCTTTATTCAAGAACTTCCTCAGGGTTATGATTCCCCTGTTTCTGAGCGTGGGTCGAGCTTCTCTACTGGTCAGCGTCAGCTTCTTGCCTTTGCCAGAACAGTCGCCAGTCAGCCTAAAATCCTGATTTTGGATGAAGCGACAGCCAATATTGACTCTGAAACAGAAAGTTTGGTTCAAGCTTCTCTGGCTAAGATGAGACAGGGACGGACAACCATTGCCATCGCTCACCGTCTTTCGACCATCCAAGACGCCAACTGTATCTATGTTTTGGACAAGGGGCGCATCATCGAGAGTGGAACCCATGAGGAACTCTTGGCTCTGGGAGGAACCTATCACAAGATGTATAGTTTGCAGGCCGGGGCCATGTCCTAATACTCTTTGATTTTCATTGACCGTAAGAAGGAAATCCTTCAAATTACAGATTTCTTTCACCGCCTTTTCCATTTTGTGGTATAATGAAAAATGTTGACAAATAGTATAATAAAAACAAAGGAGAAACAGCATGCTGAAATGGGAAGACTTGCCCGTGGAAATGAAATCAAGCGAGGTTGAGTCTTACTACCAGCTTGTCTCTAAAAGGAAGGGTTCGCTGATTTTCAAGCGTTGCTTGGACTGGGTTCTAGCCTTGGTCTTACTGGTTCTGGCCTCTCCAATCTTTCTCATCTTGAGCATTTGGATCAAGTTGGATAGCAATGGGCCAGTGATTTACAAGCAAGAGCGCGTGACCCAGTACAACCGTCGGTTCAAGATTTGGAAGTTCCGTACCATGGTGACGGATGCAGATAAAAAAGGTAGTCTGGTGACTTCTGCTAACGATAGCCGCATTACCAAGGTTGGCAATTTTATCCGCCGTGTGCGTTTGGACGAACTGCCTCAGCTGGTCAATGTCCTTAAAGGCGAAATGTCCTTTGTCGGTACACGACCTGAAGTGCCACGCTACACAGAGCAGTATAGCCCTGAAATGATGGCAACCTTGCTTTTGCCAGCAGGGATTACCTCTCCAGCCAGCATCAACTACAAGGATGAGGACACTATTATCAGTCAAATGACCGAAAAAGGCCTGTCAGTTGACCAAGCCTATGTAGACCACGTCCTTCCTGAAAAGATGCGCTATAACCTCGCCTATCTCCGAGAATTTAGTTTCTTTGGAGACATCAAAATCATGTTTCAAACCGTGTTTGAAGTGCTAAAATAAAGTAGTCATGAGAAAATGAGTACAGATAAAAGGAGCAAATCAATGCCAAATTACAATATTCCATTTTCACCACCCGATATTACGGAAGCAGAAATTGCTGAAGTAGCGGATACTCTTCGTTCTGGTTGGATCACAACTGGTCCTAAGACCAAAGAATTGGAGCGTCGCTTGTCTCAATACACACAGACTCCTAAGACTGTCTGCCTAAACTCTGAGACTGCCGCTCTTGAGTTGATTTTACGCGTTTTGGAAGTTGGGCCTGGTGATGAAGTCATCGTTCCAGCCATGACCTATACAGCTTCATGTAGTGTCATCGCTCACGTAGGAGCTACCCCTGTCATGGTGGATATCCAAGCAGATACGTTTGAGATGGACTATGATTTGCTGGAGCAAGCTATCACTGAAAATACCAAGGTAATCATTCCAGTAGAACTTGCAGGGATTGTTTGCGACTATGACCGTTTGTTCCAAGTAGTGGAAAAGAAACGTGACCTCTTTACTGCGTCAAGCAAGTGGCAAAAAGCATTTAACCGTATTGTGATTGTTTCTGATAGTGCCCATGCTTTGGGATCTACATATAAAGGACAACCAGCTGGTTCTATCGCTGACTTTACTTCCTTCTCATTCCATGCCGTTAAGAATTTTACAACTGCTGAGGGTGGAAGTGCCACTTGGAAAGCTAATCCAGCGATTGACGACGAAGAGATGTACAAGGAATTCCAAATCCTTTCTCTTCACGGGCAAACTAAGGATGCTCTTGCCAAGATGCAACTGGGTTCATGGGAATACGATATCGTCACACCAGCCTACAAGTGCAATATGACTGATATCATGGCGTCACTTGGTTTGGTACAATTGGATCGTTACTCTGGTTTGTTGCAACGTCGTAAGGAGATCGTGGACCGCTATGATCGTGGTTTTGCAGGTTCTCGCATCCATCCTTTAGCACACAAGACTGAAACTGTCGAATCTTCACGTCACCTCTACATTACCCATGTAGAAGGAGCAAGCTTAGAAGAACGCAATCTTATCATCCAAGAATTAGCTAAAGCAGGAATTGCAAGTAACGTTCACTACAAACCACTTCCGCTCTTGACAGCCTATAAGAATCTTGGTTTTGATATGGCGAACTATCCTAAGGCCTATGCCTTTTTTGAAAATGAAATTACGCTCCCTCTTCATACTAAATTAAGCGATGAAGAAGTGGACTATATCATTGAGACTTTCAAAACAGTTTCTGAAAAAGTACTAGCTTCATCAAAAAAATTGTAAAAAAGTCTTGACAAAGGAAAAACAAAGTATTAAAATAAGTTCAATAAATCAGAAAAGTAACTATTTTTGATCTTCAGGGAGCCTGTGGTGATTGTGAACAGGTGGTTGGAAGTAGTGAAAGTGGGCTGATTTTAAAAATGAATTTGAAACAATGAAAATTCGGTGCGCACACCTTACAGTGCAACTTGTTGTTAGACAAGGTAGAGATGTAAAGGGGAATAGTCCCTTTATAATTGAGGTGGCACCGCGTTACCAACGCCCTCACATGGAAGTAGATTCTGTGTGTGGGCTTTTTTCTATCCGTCATTTTGTTTATCTTTTATTAGGGCGTTAAGTCGCTTTGATGAACTTGAGTTCTATCTGCAGCTCCTTGCCTACTACTAAAAGCAAACAAAAAGTCGAATAAATACAGAAAGAGGAAAATTTTATGACAACTAAAGGTTATTTTGGACAATTTGGTGGTAGTTTTGTACCGGAGCCGATTCAGGATTTGTTGGATGAGTTGGAAGTGACATTTGACAAGTATAAGGATGATCCAGAGTTTTTGGCAGAATTTCGCCACTACTTGAAGGACTATTCAGGTCGCGAAACACCGCTCTATTTTGCGGAAAGTTTGACTGACCATCTAGGTGGCGCTAAGATTTATCTCAAGCGCGAAGACCTTAACCACCTTGGTTCTCACAAACTCAACAACGTTTTAGGACAAATTCTTTTGGCTAAACGCATGGGCAAAAAACGAGTGATTGCGGAAACAGGAGCTGGTCAGCACGGTGTTGCGACAGCAGCGGCTGCAGCCAAGTTTGGTATGGCCTGTGATGTCTACATGGGGGCAGAGGATGTGGAGCGTCAACGTCTCAACGTTTTCCGTATGGAGATGATGGGAGCAACTGTTCACGCAGTTGAAACAGGGACTCGTACCCTCAAAGATGCTGTTGATGCAGCCTTTGGAGCATGGATGAATGACCTTGAAGCCTTCTATGTTCTGGGATCTGCTGTAGGTCCTCACCCTTATCCTACAATTGTCCACGAGTTCCAAAAGGTCATCAGTGAAGAATCTCGCCGTCAAATCTTAGAAAAAGAAGGTCGTTTACCAGACTACGTTATTGCCTGTGTAGGTGGTGGTTCTAATGCTATTGGTGCATTTTCTCAGTATGTGGCTGATGAAGAAGTTAAATTGGTTGGGGTTGAAGCTGCTGGTCACGGACTTGACACAGACAAGCACGCAGCTACCATGACAAAAGGTAGTATCGGAATTGTCGACGGCATGAAGACCTATGCAGTCTTTAAGGAAGACGGAGAGCTAGCTCCAGTTTACTCTATCTCAGCTGGATTGGACTATCCAGGAGTTGGCCCAGAACACGCCTACTTCAAAGATTCAGGTCGCGTGGAATATGTGGCTGCGACGGATGAAGAAGCTGTTCAAGCCCTGCTCCTTCTCAGCAAGACTGAAGGAATTATCCCAGCGATTGAAAGTTCGCACGCTATCGCAGAAGCAGTTAAACGTGCACCGAAACTAAGTAAAGACGACATTATCATCATCAATGTCTCTGGGCGTGGAGACAAGGACGTAGCTGCGATTGCAGACTACCTAGAAGCTAAAAAATAAAAGATGGAAAAATTACAGTCTTTTCTCTCACAGAGAGCTTGTGGTTGCTGGAAACAAGCAGAGAAAGCTGTAAGGTTGGGTCCATCTGAAACGAGAGAAGAAAACATAATTCTCAAGGGAGTGCCCTTTATCGCACAGCCTGTTACAGGAGGTTTCTGAGACAGGCATGAGAGATAGGAGAAATCCTATAATTGAGGTGGCACCGCGAATTTCGTCCTCACGCAAGTTATTTTGCGTGGGGATTTTTATATATTTATCGTAGATATGGTCATCAGTTTTAAATTATGCTTCATCAATAGATAGATTTCTATAAAATATTTACGAACGAAGTGAGTTTCTAAAGATGTTTCCCGCCATAGTGGTATCCTAGAGAAGCAAAGATGCTTCTCTAGGACGGAATTTTTGAGAGTAAAATAGTTCGGGGAACTATTTTAGCCTGAGCCTAGAAATGAATGAGCGAGGAGCTCAAAAATTAGGTCTTTCATTTCATGGATTTCTAAAATTATCCACTGGATAATTTTACCCCCCGTCCGCACTATTTAAGGGAAATAGAAAAAAGATAAAAAATTAAAAATAAGGAACTGAAAGGGAAATTACAATGGAACGAATCATTCATGGAGATGTCTTATCACCAATCTTGGCTTATATGCGTCTAAAGGGGCAACACAAGGTTATCTTAGAGAGTATTCCGAGAGACAAGGAAACAGCTCGTTTTTCGATCTTAGCCTATAATCCAGTTTTTGAGATTAAGTTTGAAAATGGAGTCCTTTATCAAAATGGGCAAGTGATTGATCGTGATCCCTTGGATTTCCTTTATGAAGTAACTCATAAGAGCCAACACCATTCAGATCTACCTTTTGGTGGAGGAGCTATTGGATTTGTGGGTTATGATATGATTTCGCTTTATGAAGAAATTGGTCAAATTCCTGAAGATACAATTGGGACGCCAGACATGCATTTCTTTGTCTATGAGAGTTACATGGTCTTCGACCACAAGAAGGAAAAAATCCATGTCATCGAGGATGCTCTTTATAGCGAGCGCAGTCAAGAAGACTTGGAAAAAGCCTTGAACCAAGTGCTTGAAGAATTACGCATACCTGCTCCAAATGAATTTGAAGATTTGGACTTATCATCGCTTGACTTCAAACCCCATATCGCTCCTCAGAAGTTTGAGGAAATGGTAGAAACGGCTCGCGACTTGATTCGTAATGGCGATATGTTCCAGTGCGTGCTCAGTCAACGCTTCTCAGCAGAAGTTACTGGAAATCCTTTTGACTTCTATAGAAATCTCCGTGTGACTAATCCTTCTAATTACCTTTATTTCTATGACTTTGGTGATTATCAAATCATCGGTGCCAGTCCAGAAAGTTTAGTTTCAGTTAAAAATGGCATCGTGACAACCAATCCGATTGCGGGTACACGACCAAGAGGAGCAACGGATGAAGAGGACAAGGCTTTGGCGACAGACCTGCTTTCTGATGAAAAGGAAACAGCAGAGCATCGAATGTTGGTAGACTTAGGTCGTAATGATATTGGTCGCATCGCTGAAACAGCAAGTGTCCAAGTTACCAAGTATATGGAAGTAGAGCTCTTCCGCTACGTCATGCATTTGACCAGTGTTGTCAAGGGGCGTTTGCTTCCAGAACTCACTGCTATGGATGCCTTGAAATCAACACTTCCTGCTGGAACAGTTTCTGGAGCACCAAAGATTCGAGCTATGAGACGTATCTATGAACTGGAAACAGAAAAACGGGGCGTATACGCCGGAGCAATCGGCTACTTGTCTGCGACAGGTGATATGGATTTCGCTATTGCCATCCGAACCATGATTCTCAAAAATCAAACAGCCTATGTGCAGGCTGGGGCAGGGATTGTTTACGACTCTGTAGCCCAAAATGAATACCAAGAAACCATTAACAAAGCAAAATCTATGACTAGAATTGGAGAACTAAGACCATGATTTTATTGATTGACAACTATGATTCTTTTACCTATAACTTGGCTCAATACATTGGAAATTTCGCAGAAGTTCAGGTCTTGAGAAATGATGATCCTAAGCTGTATGAAGAAGCTGAAAAAGCAGACGGTCTGGTCTTTTCTCCAGGTCCTGGTTGGCCAGTTGATGCTGGTAAGATGGAAGACATGATTCGTGATTTTGCTGGCAAGAAGCCGATTTTAGGGATTTGTTTGGGCCACCAAGCCATTGCAGAAGTCTTTGGTGGTAAGTTAGGTTTGGCTCCAAAAGTCATGCATGGGAAACAGAGCAATATCAACTTTGAAGCGCCATCTGTTTTGTATCAAGGTATCGAGGATGGCCGTGCGGTCATGCGTTACCACAGTATTTTAATTGAAGAAATGCCAGAAGACTTTGAAGTGACAGCTCGTTCGACTGATGACCAAGCCATCATGGGGATTCAACATAAAACATTTCCAATTTATGGCTTCCAGTACCATCCAGAGAGTATTGGAACGCCAGACGGCTTGTCTTCTATTCGAAATTTTATCGAGAAGGTTGTAAAGTGAGGAAACTAGGATGAAAGAGATTATTGAAAAATTAGCAAAATTTGAAAATTTATCAGGTGTGGAAATGACGGATGTCATTGAGCGTATCGTAACTGGGCGTGTAACTGAAGCGCAGATTGCTTCTCTTCTCTTGGCTCTTAAGATGAAGGGGGAAACACCTGAAGAACGCACAGCCATTGCTCAAGTCATGAGAGGCCATGCCCAACACATTCCAACTGAAATTCATGATGCCATGGACAACTGTGGTACAGGTGGGGACAAGTCTTTCAGCTTTAACATTTCCACAACTGCAGCCTTTGTCTTGGCTGGTGGCGGTGTTCATATGGCCAAACACGGTAACCGCTCGATTTCTTCTAAATCTGGTTCTGCAGATGTTCTCGAAGCCTTGGGCATCAACCTAGACCTCAAACCGGCTGAACTAGGTAAGGTCTTTGATAAGACTGGCATCGTCTTTCTCTTTGCCAAAAATATGCATCCAGCTATGAAATACATCATGCCAGCTCGTTTGGAATTGGGAATTCCAACCATTATGAACTTGACTGGTCCCCTGATTCACCCAATGGCCTTGGAAACACAGCTTCTTGGAATTAGTCGTCCCGAACTTCTAGAAAGTACAGCTCAGGTTTTGAAAAATATGGGTCGCAAACGTGCCATCGTGGTTGCTGGGCCAGAAGGACTGGATGAAGCTGGTTTGAATGGAACAACCAAGATTGCTCTTCTTGAAAATGGCGAAATCACCTTGTCAAGCTTTACTCCAGAGGATTTGGGTATGGAAGGCTACGCTATCGAAGATATTCGTGGAGGAAATGCTCAGGAAAATGCAGAAATTTTGCTCAGCGTTCTTAAAAATGAACCAAGTCCATTCTTGGAAACTACAGTTTTAAATGCTGGTCTTGGTTTCTATGCTAATGGTAAAGTAGATAATATCAAGGAAGGAGTTGCCTTGGCCCGTCAAGTCATTGCTAGTGGCAAGGCTCTTGAAAAACTCAGACTGTTACAGGAGTACCAAAAATGAGTCAGGAATTTTTAGCACGAATTTTAGAGCAGAAGGCGCGTGAGGTGGAGCAGATGAAGCTGGAGGAAATCCAGCCCCTGCGCCAGACCTATCGCTTGGCAGACTTTTTGAAGAATCATCAGGACCGCTTGCAGGTAATCGCTGAGGTCAAGAAGGCTAGCCCTAGTCTGGGAGATATCAATCTCGATGTGGATATTGTACAACAGGCCCAGACTTATGAAGCGAACGGAGCAATGATGATTTCTGTTCTGACAGATGAAGTTTTCTTTAAAGGACATTTGGATTATCTACGGGAGATTTCCAGTCAGGTACAGATTCCAACGCTCAACAAGGACTTTATCATCGATGAAAAGCAAATCATTCGAGCTCGCAATGCAGGTGCAACAGTCATCTTACTCATTGTGGCTGCCTTGTCAGAAGAACGTCTCAAGGAACTTTACGACTACGCGACAGAGCTTGGTCTGGAAGTCTTGGTGGAAACCCATAATCTAGCTGAACTAGAGGTAGCTCACAGACTCGGTGCTCAGATTATCGGAGTCAATAACCGCAACTTGACCACCTTTGAAGTCGATTTGCAGACCAGTGTAGACTTGGCTAAACACTTCAAAGATGACTGCTTGTATATTTCTGAATCAGCTATTTTCACAGGACAGGATGCGGAACGAGTAGCACCATACTTTAACGGCATTTTGGTAGGGACAGCTCTTATGCAGGCAGAAGATGTGGCCCAGAGAATCAAGGAGTTGCAGATTGACAAAGGTTAAAATTTGTGGACTATCGACCAAGGAAGCGGTGGAAACAGCCGTTTCAGCAGGAGCGGACTACATCGGTTTTGTCTTTGCACCTAGTAAAAGACAAGTGACCTTGGATCAGGCTGCTGAGCTGGCAAAGCTTATCCCTGTAGATGTAAAAAAGGTTGGCGTATTTGTTTCACCAAGTCGGGTAGAACTGTTAGAAGCGATTGATAAAGTTGGCTTGGACTTGGTACAGATTCACAGTCAGGTGGCGGATGATTTGTTTGAGGATTTGCCTTGTGCTAGCATTCAGGCTGTGCATGTAGATGGAGCGGGTCATGTGCCCAATTCTCAGGCAGACTATCTACTCTTTGATGCCCCTGTGGCAGGAAGTGGCCAGACCTTTGACTGGGGTCAACTGGATACGGCTGGATTAACTCAGCCCTTCTTTATCGCAGGTGGGCTTAAGGAAGATAATGTAGTACAAGCAATTCAACACTTTACTCCCTATGCAGTAGATGTATCGAGCGGAGTGGAGACAGATGGACAAAAAGATCATGAAAAGATTAGAAGATTTATAGAGAGGGTAAAGCATGGCATATCAGGAACCAAATAAAGATGGATTTTACGGAAAATTCGGAGGACGTTTCGTCCCAGAAACATTGATGACAGCAGTTTTGGAGTTGGAGAAGGCCTACCGTGAAAGTCAGGCAGATCCAAGTTTCCAAGAGGAATTAAACCAACTCTTGCGCCAGTATGTGGGACGTGAAACTCCCCTTTACTACGCAAAAAATTTGACCCAGCATATCGGCGGAGCCAAGATTTATCTTAAACGTGAAGACCTGAATCATACAGGGGCTCACAAGATTAATAATGCCTTGGGACAAGTTTTGCTTGCTAAACGCATGGGTAAAAAGAAAATTATCGCAGAAACAGGTGCTGGTCAGCACGGTGTGGCAACTGCAACTGCTGCAGCCCTCTTTAACATGGAATGTACCATCTATATGGGTGAAGAGGATGTTAAACGCCAAGCCCTCAATGTCTTCCGTATGGAGCTTTTGGGAGCAAAGGTTGAGTCAGTGACAGATGGTTCGCGCGTGCTCAAGGATGCGGTTAATGCAGCCCTTCGTTCATGGGTAGCAAATATCGATGATACACACTATATCCTTGGTTCCGCCTTGGGCCCTCATCCATTCCCAGAAATCGTTCGTGACTTCCAAAGTGTCATTGGTCGAGAGGCTAAACAACAGTATCGTGACTTGACAGGCCAAGATCTGCCAGATGCCCTAGTAGCCTGTGTTGGTGGTGGATCGAATGCCATCGGGCTCTTCCATCCCTTTGTAGAAGATGAGTCTGTAGCTATGTATGGAGCTGAAGCAGCAGGGCTTGGTGTGGATACAGAGCACCACGCAGCTACCTTGACTAAGGGTCATCCAGGTGTCCTTCACGGTTCCCTCATGGATGTGCTCCAAGATGCCCATGGTCAAATTCTTGAAGCCTTCTCTATCTCAGCAGGTTTGGACTATCCTGGTATCGGTCCAGAACATTCTCACTACCACGATATTAAACGTGCCAGCTATGTTCCTGTGACGGACGAAGAAGCCTTGGAAGGATTCCAACTCTTGTCTCGTGTGGAAGGGATTATCCCAGCCTTGGAATCTAGCCATGCTATCGCCTTTGCGGTGAAATTGGCCAAAGAACTTGGACCAGACAAGTCTATGATTGTCTGTCTATCAGGTCGTGGGGACAAGGATGTGGTTCAAGTCAAAGACCGCTTGGAAGCAGACGCAGCAAAGAAGGGAGAAGCTCATGCCTAAGACATTAACAGAAAAATTGAATGCTATAAAAGCAGCTGGAAAGGGAATTTTTGTTCCCTATATCATGGCTGGAGACCATGATAAAGGTTTGGATGGTCTCAGTGAAACAATCCACTTTTTAGAAGATTTGGGTGTCTCTGCCATTGAAGTGGGCATTCCCTTTTCAGATCCAGTTGCAGATGGACCTGTTATCGAAGAAGCAGGCTTGCGCAGTCTAGCCCACGGAACTTCTACCCAGGCTTTGGTTGAAACCTTGAAAACCATTGAAACAGAAGTACCACTTGTCATCATGACTTACTTTAACCCCCTCTTTCAGTACGGTGTGGAGAACTTTGTCAAATATTTGGCAGATACAGCGGTTAAGGGCTTGATTATTCCAGACCTGCCTCATGAACATGCCAACTTTGTAGAGCCATTTTTGGTGGGTACAGATATCGCTTTGATTCCCCTAGTTAGTTTGACAACAGGGATTGAGCGTCAGAAAGAATTGATTAAAGGGGCAGAAGGTTTTGTCTATGCCGTTGCTATCAATGGGGTGACAGGGAAATCTGGCAATTACCGCGCAGATTTGGACAAGCACTTGGCACAATTGCATCAAGTAGCCGACATTCCAGTCTTGACAGGTTTTGGTGTATCTAGTCAAGCTGACGTAGAACGCTTCAATGCGGTATCAGATGGTGTTATCGTTGGTTCGAAAATTGTAAAAGCTCTCCATGAAGGAGAGCCGATTCAGGACTTTATCAAACAAGCAGTAGCTTACCAAAAATAATCACGCAAGCAGCAAGCAAGAGGAAAGGCACGAAAGGAAGTCTTTCCTTTTTCTTTTGCAGGAGAAAGGCTAGAATCCCTGTCGCAGAAGCAAACTGAATCAAGATCAGTAACTCCGTTATGCTAAAGACGAGAGCACAAGAAGCTAAAAAGAGAAAATCCCCTGCGCCCATGCGGATATCGATAAAATGAGCCACAATTCCAAGAGCAAGGAAGAAGACCATGACTAGATTCCAGCCAGAGCCGGCCATTAGGATTAGGTGGAAAGTCATCCAGACCAGTAAGGGGTATTCCTGATGACGAAAGTCGTAGATGCCCAAGGTCAAACCCGCAGTGATTAGGATGACTTGACTCAAGGAAAGTAATTCCCAGGAGTAAAGCAGAAAGATGAGTCCTAAGCCTAGTTCCAAAAGGGCATACCAGACAGGATAAGGAGCCTTGCAGTAGCGACAGCGAAAGTGATTGAAAACCTGCGACAGGATTGGAATCAAATCTAAGGGACGCAAGCGAGTCTGACAGGAATCGCAGTGACTGGCTGGGCTGATAATGGATTGCTCTGGAAAACGGTCAATGACCAAACCAAGAAAGGAAGCGAGAATGCTCCCGACAAGAAAAAAATAAAAATCAATCATACTTATCTATTCGTAAAAAATGGGAGAAGTAGTATAATGGAGAAACATAAACAAGATGGTGAGGCAAAGATGATAATTCGTTTTGAAGAAAAGGTGACTACAGAAAACGCTCAATTCGTATGCCAATGGTCCAACTCCCTTGGCAAATCCTTTCAAGAACAATGGATGGGAACAATGATTCCTTTTCCCTTGACCATTCAAGTCTTGCAAGATTTGGAAGGAATCTTTTCAATCTTTGAAGGACAAGAGTTTGTCGGGATTATCCAGAAAATCAGGCTAGAAGACAGTAATCTTCATATCGGAAGATTTTTTATCAATCCTCAGAAACAAGGGCAAGGCTTAGGTAGCCAGGCTTTAAGGAAATTTGTTAGTTTGGTCTTTGAAAATGGAGACATAGATAGTATTTCTCTAAATGTCTTCGAGGCAAATCAAACAGCTCAGAATCTTTACCAAAAAGAAGGATTTGAAATCGTTCAAATTGTTGAAGCACCTGTACGGAAATACATTATGAAAAAGTTTAGATAGAAAGCGAAAAAGCCTTGAAATCAATGTTGACTGCGATGATGAACCTGAATCAACCCCTCAAAAGGGACTGTATATGAATGAACGTTACCAGTGTTTAAAAACTAAAGAATATCAGGCACTTTTATCTTTCAAGGGTAGACAAATTTTCGCTAAACGTAAGATTGATATAAAATCTGTCTTTGGGCAGATAAAGGTTTGTTTGGATTATAAGAGATGTTATCTGAGAGGTAAGAGTCAAGTGAGAATTGACATGGGATTTGTACTCATGGTCAACAACCTGCTGAAATATAATAAGAGAAAGAGGCAAAATTAAAAAGCTAGAGTTCCGAAATTGGAAATCTCTAGCTTTTTGTTTTCTGAGAATCATCTTGACTCAGACTTTTTTGACTAATGTTACTAAAAAGATAAAGTAACTTTTAGCCTTATTTATCGTTGCCACTCAACATGTTTTTGATACCTTCTACAGCACCTTCTACAGCGTCTTTGGCATCTTCAGCAACTTCTTTTACTTTAGAAACAACTTTTTCAGTTGCTCCTTCTTTTTCCATTTTTTCATCACCGATGGATTTTCCAACACCTTCTTTAATAGAACCTTTAGCTTGATTTAATTTTTCTTCTACTGACATGATAATTTCTTCTGTTATATTTATTTTATCTTAGTTTACACGAGTTTTTTCGTGAGATACTACACCAGTTGCTGCACCTTTAACAGCTTCTACACCTTCGCTAACTTTTTCTTGAACAGTTGAGAAACCAGATCCAAGACCAGATTTAGCTTTTTCGAATTGTTCTGAAGCGAATTCTCCTGTTGATTCAGCAACGTCAGATACGCGATCTTGAAGGCTTACTGAGTCTGCTTCATGTTGTTCTTTAGTTTTGATGTCGACAACGTTTACGTTGATTTCAACAACTTCCAAGTCAGTCATTTTAGCAACTTCTGAAGATACGATTTCTCTGATTTCTGAATATAAAGCTGGAACATTTTTTTGGTACTCAGCAATAATGTTTAAGTCAACTGCGACTTGTGTTTTACCAACTTCTACGTTAACACCACTTGTTACGTCATCTCTGTTAACGATTTTTTCTTTAAGATTTGAGAAGAAACCACCGTCGATTCCCAAAAGACCTGAAACGTTTTCTAGTGACAGACCAATGATTTTTTGGATAACTTTATCTTCGTAAGTAAGTTCCCCTTTGATTTCGTGAGCTACAGCAGTAGCATCTTTCTTTTCTACGTTAGTGTTAATGTTTTTTTCGTTTGACATATGAAACTCCTTTAATTAAATTAGTAATTTTTATTTATCTATATAGTTTTTTTCGATATATAATCCAGCTGCAACTCCCAGTGCTCCTAAAATCAATACAAATATTGTTTTGAAGAAGCCAAAGGAGATAATCAAACAAGCGAGAAATACGCCTATGAGACCTGCGATTATTGGATATCGATATTGTTTAAGCCATTCCATTTTTTACTTCCTTACTTCACACGACTAACAGTCTTTTTGTTTTGAGGTTTTGGTTTAGGCTGGTAGTCTTTTACTAGAACTTCTAGTTTAACCTGACGCTCAATACCAAAAAATTGCTTCAATCCATTAGTTATTTCATTTTGAATTAGTTGGCATCTGTCAGCGATGTTGTCCGAAGGAAGAATTTTACCTTCTACATGAACGAAACATTTATTTTTTCGTAAATTTACATGAACAGTTGGGTTCTTGATCAATCCATGATCACTTACCAAACTTCTAACAAAACCTTCGATTGCAGAATTCTTTAATTTTAATGTATCGTTTTTAGTTTCAAGTTGAATTTCCAAATAACGTCTGGGATAAAACAACACAACTAACATCGATAACAAAACTAAAGTTGATAGAGCCACTATCCCCCAGAATATATATCTAGAGAGATAAAATTCAACGAAATGATTCTGTCTCCAGCTAAATAGCTGAATGCCTAGATCACTAACTTGATGATAATCTATCAAAACAGGAAGGAAAATTGTCAAGATTAAAATACAGAAAATAATGAAACATATTTTCTTTGCTTTTGACATATACAATCCTTTCGATTTAACATTTAAACTATTTTTACCCGTCTAATCTATTTAAAAATAGTTTATTACTACAAGTAATTATTTTTTACCTGTAAAGAATGATACTACAGTAACAACAATTGCTGCTCCTGCAATAGATGGGATCAAAGCCATTCCAGCGATGGATGGGCCCCAACTACCTAAAAGGGATTGTCCTACAGATGACCCGACTAAACCAGCGAATACATTTGCGACGATTCCCATAGAACTACCTTTTTTAGTGATTCTACCTGCTACAAGTCCAATAAGACCTCCAGCAATGATAGATCACAACATTGCTTACCCTCCTTTTCTATTTTAATATTAAAAAATAAATCAATTACTTTGATTATCGCTATTATATAATTTTAATATAAAAAAATCAATTATTTTGATTATTATATAATTTTAATATAAAAAAAATCAAATTCTTTGATTGTTGCTATCATATAAATTTTTAAAAATAAAAATATAATCTTTCGACTTGAATTTGATTCTGTATTCACGCCCTCAATAGACGGTAAAATAAGAAAATTGTTTATATATTGCCTCCGTAGTGTTATTATACGAAATAAAGGATTTTAGGAAAAGTCGTTATATCATGCTATACCTATTCTTTGTGGTATAATTGCAAGAGGTGAAATCCGATAATTTATAAAGATAGAAAGACATTCATGAGAGATTTATTATCTAAAAAAGTCATAGGCAATTAGAATTATTAGAATTATTATTTGAACATAAACGATGGTTTCATCGTTCGGAACTAGCAGAGTTATTAAATTGTACAGAACGTGCAGTCAAAGATGATCTATCCCATGTTAAATCTGCTTTTCCTGACTTGATTTTTCATTCTTCTACTAATGGTATACGCATTATTAATACCGATGATAGTGATATTGAAATGGTTTACCATCATTTCTTTAAACATTCAACTCATTTTTCGATTTTAGAATTTATATTCTTTAATGAAGGTTGTCAAGCTGAAAGTATTTGTAAAGAATTCTATATCAGTTCATCTTCGCTCTATCGTATTATTAGCCAAATCAATAAAGTGATTAAAAGGCAATTTCAATTTGAAATCAGTCTGACCTCTGTTCAAATCATTGGAAATGAGAGAGACATTCATTACTTTTTTGCACAATATTTTTCA
The DNA here is from genome assembly GCF_006385165.1 of Streptococcus symci. GTDB lineage: Bacteria > Bacillota > Bacilli > Lactobacillales > Streptococcaceae > Streptococcus > Streptococcus symci. The sequence continues at coordinate 42,677 of NZ_VFJA01000006.1, forward strand.
GAAAAATATTATTTCCTAGAATGGCCATTTGAAAATTTTTCATCAGAGCCCCTATCTCAATTGTTAGAATTGGTTTATAAGGAAACAAGCTTTCCGATGAATTTGTCAACTCATAGAATGCTAAAGCTGCTCCTGGTTATGAGTAATTTTGATCAGTATCATGCAAAATCCGTTGCAGAGACACTTTCTTATTATTGTAGCAACAATTTTGAACTTGAAGTTTGAACTGAATTAGAATTATCAAAGGAATTTTTAGAAGAATCGCCTTATGATATCATCATTTCTAATTTTATTATTCCTCCAATCGAGAATAAGAGACTCATCTATTCAAATAATATAAACACGGTCTCACTCATATCTTTGTTAAATGCCATGATGTTTATTCGATTAGATTAGTGAGTGAAAGAAGACTCCATCCATCTCTAGGGTAGATTTCCTTTAGATAGGTGGAGTCTTTTTGAATATTAAAAAAGCTTCATATAATTTATCATCAGAATTGAAAAATACTCATTAAATAGAATCATATGAAACAGTTCATTTTTATCATTAGCAGAGTTACTAGTTCCATTCATTTGTATGCTAGTCAATTACGAAGAGGTCCTCATTACTTGTAATCTCGATGGCATAGTGGGCAAGACAAGCCTTGCTGACGTTTGGTTATACCTCTTACGGATCACTTATTTATTGCCAAGTGATGAATTGATTTTTTGTAGTAAGATACGACATAATATTCTCCTTTTTTATTTCTTAAAGCTAAGGACTGTTTTTCCACGTGAGCGACCATTAGCGACTTTGTCTAATGCGCTATTCACCTCTTCAAATGGATAAACAGTATCGATAGATGGTTTGATTTCTAATTTACTAAAGAGGTCAGCTACCTCTTGTAATTGAGCGCCATTGCTTTCTACAAAGATGAAATGATAGTGAACGCCATATTTGACAGCCATCTTATCAAATTTGCGACCTGCTAGGCCAAGAATCATCTGTTTCCATTTTGGCAGGTTCATACGTTTAGCAAAGGCACCGTTTGGCATGGCACGAAGGGAAACAAGGTGCCCACCTTTTTTCATGATAGACATTTGTTTTTCAGTTTCAGCACTACCAAGGGTATCGAGGACATAATCCACTTGGCTAACAGTTTTTGTATAATCCTCTGTTTTGTAATCGATAAAGCGATCTGCTCCTAGTTTCAAAACACGCTCAGCACTATCTCCAGCGCCATTGGTGATGACTGTTAAGCCTTTTGCTTTGGCAATCGGAATGGCCATTCCACCAACACCTCCAGTACCACCAGAAATAAAGATAGTTTTCCCAGCTTGAGCTCCCATGAGTTCTAAGGCTTGCATAATGGTCAAGGCAGTAAGAGGAACAGCAGCGGCTTCCTCGTCTGATAGATAGTCTGGAACCTTGGCTAAGGCTTGGCTATCGACAGCTACGTATTCTGCAAAGGCGCCAATTTGGTCGAGTGGGAGACGTCCCAAAACTCGGTCTCCGACTTTGAAATTTTTGACTTGTCTACCTGTCGCCTCAACGATACCGACTACTTCATTCCCCGCAGTTTGAGGAAGTTTGTAAGGAACGATCATCTTGACTTCTCCTCGGGAAATCATGTTATCCAGAGGATTAACACCAGCTGTGCTTACTTTGATCAAGACTTCTTTGTCTGTGATGCCTGGTTTAGCGATTTCTGTGATGTTCAATGTGATATTGTTTTTGTTATAAGTAGTATGTTGTGCGACTTTCATCTATTTTCTCTTTTCTTTTTTAATATGATTCATATACTTGTATCTAATACAAGTATATGCTGTTCCCAGTAAAAACTGATCTGCATGCAAATCAGTTTCGTTTTTGTTTGACTTGTTTATATAGATTGTCAATGACATCTTCTAAAGTTTGATTTGCTAATTCCTTCTCTAATTGAGATTCGGCACTAGCGAAAAGTGGTGAAACTGCTCCTTGGATATGTTTTCCAACGGGACAATCGGGATTACTATTTTGATGAACAGGAAATAAACGAATATGCTTGATTTCTTGAGTGGAATAGTAGATCTCTAGTAAAGTCATTTCCTTTGGAGACTTACTGAGTTGATAGCCTGTTTTTCCTTGATGGGAACTAATTAAACCTGCATTTTTCAATAAGGCAATCACCTTTCGAATGTAACTAGAGTTAGTCCCAACACTAGTAGCTAGAGCCTGAGAGCTTAGGCTTTCCTTACTCTCACTAATCATGGTTAGGATATGCAAAGCAACTGAAAATTTTGTATCCATATGAACTCCTTTTTAACATGTATCAGATACGAGAACAAGTATATCACAAATAAAAAGAAAAGCAAGATTTTTGTTTTAAACTTTAAAAAATTTTTTGAAGAGTGTCTTAAGATTAAAGATGTCTGGAAAGGAAGTTGATAAACAAATGTGGGATAAATCTGGCTTAGATAAGCAAAAAAGCCTTTACTCAAGGCTTTTCCTGTTGTATGTAGATGCCCCCTACATGGATTTGTAAGAACTTTTCATATTGAAAATAAACAAAAATGTTGAAATATAGCTGATTTTAGGGAAATACTTTTAGGTGTTTTCAATGTCAGGATTTAAAAATGGGGCAAAAGTGGGGCAAAAACGAATGACTCGTATTTGGTTTGAAAACCTATAATACCTAATGATTATGCTATTCTAGATATATAGTTTTGTTATAAATAAATGTCAGTGCGAGTTCAAATCGGAGGATAAAATGGAAAAACAAATTAATGAAAAAAAGCCTTGGTTCCCAAAGCTTTTTAATGTTATAAACTCATTAAAATAACTCCCAGTTAGATTTGGAATATTTTTTATTCTGTGTCATATAAAAATAAATAAAATGAATGGCTATAGCTAGAGCTAAAATGGTTGTTATACTCACTACTATTATAGGATTAGAAGCAAAGATTAAAGAGAGAATAAAGGCAGGCAGATAGAGTGTCGCTTGGACACAGTAGTAACTTTTCGAATAGCGAAGATAGTGTTTGTTATAGGGCCCATTTACTAGGACAGCAGCTTGAAAGAGGCCAAATCCGATATAAGAGAAGCTGGTTGCAAAGAGACGATTAGCTTCAGGATTCTGAAGAAAACTCATCGATACAGTCATCATCATAAGTCCAATGAAAATAGGATAGTGACTGTAAATTAGAAATAGTCCCTTTTGATTAGATTTTTCATCAATAGCATGGTCGAATTGACCAAAATAAAACAAGAACAGAGAAATCATAATAATGAAATAAAGAACCGAATAAATCGAGAAATTCTCGATTGTAAAGAAGTTAGCTAGCTCCGTAATCATCTCTCCAAACATAATAATGACAAGAAGGGAGATGCGCTCGATTAAATGGGGGAGATTTACCTGGTAATGCTTATCTTTATTAAGCAAGATACTTGGCATAATAAATGTTAGCAGAATACTAGCAAATAAGATATAGACTCTAAGGTAAATAGGAAGAAGAGCTGCTAAATAGACTCCTAAACTTCCTAGACCTGTTATCCATAGAAAACCTTTGATACTTTCCCGATTAACATCATCGGTTGATTTTCTAAAAAATTCAACCAAATATTGAAAAAATAAGGTAAGGGTTAATGTACCAATAGCCCAACAAAGATAATGAAAATATTGTTGCCAATCAGGTCCAATCATATTGGCTATAAAGAGTAAAATTCCCATTTTGATGAACATGATTACTATGTTAAATAAAGAGTTCTTTCCATAGCGATTGGTATAATCGGTTTGAATCATCCAGGAATCGATGAGAACCAAAGTAGCAATGAAAAAATCAAGGAAAGAATTCCAAGTCAAAATACCGTTATGAAGATGGTCGATTAAAGTAGTTACTTTTGAAATTGCAAAAACAAAAACTAAGTCATAAAAAAGTTCTGAAAATTCTACACGTTTATGTTTAATAAGAGTTGTCATCTTAAGACCTTTCTATTTTAGAAGTACAATTTATTATAACAGAAAATGGTAATGAGAGAAAAGGAGATGCTTAAATAACTTTATGTGGCGCGAATTGTCAAAACCTTGGAGCACATTTACCTCATGTACCAGATTACAGGCGGAGTGTTTGACGATTGATAATGAAGAATAAGATTATACAATAGAAAAAGCGAGCCTAAAACTCGCTTTTTTTATTTAATCTAATAGCTCCTTATTTTCAATTAAGAGTTCGAGTGGGGATTTCTCTCTTGCTACAATAAAACCAGGTTCATATTGGGTATGAACTGTTCTTTTCTGAGAAGTTGGATCAATATACAACTCTTCTCCATCTTCTGTGTATAGTTGGTTGCCTCTTGTTAGGTAAAGTAAATCTTCTAAGTGCTGTCCATTAGTATGTAGGAAATGCTCGATGTATTTGACAGCCTTTAAGATTTCACTTACTTTATCAGAGTATTCATTAGATTCAAGAACACTCTTTTCTAACTCAATCTCTTTACTAGTTCCAAATAGTTGGGTTGGAGTTGCATTAAAATATTCTGCTATCTTATCCAAATTTGCAAAGGTAGGATAGCTTTTTTGTTTTTCATAATCAGAGATGGACTGTTTACCGATTCCTAAATCTTCCGCAAGTTGAGTTTGACTTACTCCTTTTTCTATGCGTAGTCGTGCCAAATTGGGTCCAAAATTTTGAATAATAAAGGTCATGGGAAACTCCTATTTTTATTTTTAACTTATTTTATCACCTATAAACTTACAAATCAAGTTTTTAGTTGACTATTTAAAATATTTTTTATAAAATATATTTATAACTTAAAAACAAGTTATAAATGATACAAAATAGTTCATAAGTTTAGGAACAGTGAGTGAGGAGGAAGTTGAGGACGAGGCTATGACTTATGGCTATTCGAAGCCTTGGTGCTAGAAATTGTGTGGACAAGGGCAAGGGCGAGCCTGACGGGAAGTCAGGCGAAGTCCTGCAGACTGCCGTCCAGACAATTTCTAGCTAAGCAAAAGCTGTCTATTCTAACAGCCAGCAAAAAGGTACACTTAGGGCAACGCCCAAAGAACGACGGAACGAGCAAACGTTGATTTGACGGTGTTTCTGAGGACTAAAAAATCTAAAAGAAGGGGGGACAATTTTGTTGGTTTCTATACAAGATTTAAGAAGCATTCAAGAACAATGTGATGTAGGAGAATTAGTACAGCGGTTCGATGTCAGTATTGATAGATTAACGGTTATCTGGGATACAGACACTGGTTCCCTGAGACGAATTTTCAAAAATCTGAAACAGGCAATAAGCGCAAAAGTTGACTCATTTGAAATACATGATAACGTACGAGATGATGTCTTTACTTTAGCTAAATATTTTAATGAGTATGATTCAATCAATATTATATTCTTCCAATTAGCCATTTATGCAAATGAACAATTGATTCGAATTGATTTCAATCCTAATACTTTAAAAGAATTTGATGGAATGAAAGTATGGAGGCAATTAATGTACTTTGCTAGATTGAATTCATTGACGGTACGTTTGTCACGTTTTGATTTGGCATTTGACATTTTCAACAATCCTGAAATCGTTAATTTGCAACATATTAAAGGTGGTGTTACCCATAAGGTCTTCTATGGTAGAGGGGGCGAATTAGAGACGAAATATTGGGGTTCTAGCGGTAGTAATGTACAAGTTAGGTTATATGATAAGAATAAAGAAATCATTGCTCACAAGCGCGAAGAGAAGCTAGATTTGGCTGTAAATCCGTTTTGGTGGAGACTGGAGTTCCAACTCAGAACCAAAGCGATTGGTGAGGAGATGGTCCAAGATATTATGAATCGACTTGATAATTTCGGATTTTATAAGCTAGAACATATTCGAGTGGATCAAAGAGCATTTACAATTATCTTTCTCAACAATCCTGAACTGTTATCATTGGCTTTTCCAAATTTAAAATCAGACAGCATCAAAAAGAAAAAAACAAGAGTCCGCAAACTATTGAGAGAAGAAACGAACCAATTTGCGGAAGAATTAAAAGAAGTATTAATACAGAATCTCCCTAAATTAAATTCAGAATTACAACTACTTGTAGGTGAGTTTCTGAATTTAGAAAAAAATAAGGAGGATAACTATGGACAATAATTTAATTAGTAACAAAGAATTAATTGAAATGGGCTATCGCCCTCATACAGCGAATGATATCATTCATCAGGCAAGAGAATTACTTGTATCACGAGGTTATACATTTTATAATCGCAAACGTTTGATGGTTGTTCCAAAAAGTGTTGTAAATGAGATTCTAGGAACAGAGGTGGCGTAATATGGCGAGTGTTCGTTATCGAAAGCGAGGAGATAGTAATTTATGGACCTATGAAATTCGTAGCGAAGGAAAAACTGTTGCTCATAATAGCGGTTTTAAAACAAAAAAACTTGCAGAGTCAGAAGCTGAACCGATTCTGCAAGAACTTCGTTTAGGGAAAAGAATTTCTAGAGATATTTCTCTTGTCGAACTATATCAAGAATGGCTTGAACTAAAAATTCTACCGAGTAGTAGGTCGGAAGAGACAAAGAAAAAATATCTTCTCCGTAAAAACACAATTGAAAGATTATTTGGAAATAAAAAAGTCACTCAAATTCGTGCGAGTGAATACCAAAGAATAATGAATAAGTATGGGCAAACAGTTGGTAGAAATTTTCTTGGTAGATTGAATACTGGGATTCATCAGAGCATCCAAATGGCAATTGCCGACAAAGTTCTAATAGATGATTTTACACAACATGTCGAGTTATTTTCATCCAAAGAACAACAGATGACAGAAGAGAAATATTTACATACAGAAAAGGACTATCTGGATTTACTTTTAGCAGTAAAGAGAAAATTTGATTACCAACATTCAATCGTTCCTTATATCGTCTATTTTCTATTAAAAACAGGTATGAGCTTTGGAGAGTTAATAGCGTTAACTTGGAATGAAGTTGACTTTGACAGAGGACTGCTAAAAACATATAGGAGGTTTAATACCCTTACTCATAAATTTGTCCCTCCAAAAAACAAAACGTCTATTCGGGTGGTACCGATAGACGAAGAATGTATCAAGATATTACAAGTCCTAAAAATTGAACAAGAGAAGGCTAATAAAGAGCTAGGAATCAAGAATAGGTATAAAATGATTTTTCAGCATTATGGATATATTCACTTGGTACCAGACATTGCAAGTGTCAATAAAGCTTTGAGTGTTCTTTTAAATGAATTAGATATTTATCCAATTATCACGACAAAAGGAGCACGTCATACCTATGGAAGCTACCTCTGGCACAAAGGATTTGACCTTGGAGTTATTGCAAAAATTCTAGGGCATAGAGATATTTCAATGTTAGTAGAAGTATATGGACACACTTTAGAAGAGAAAATTTTTGAGGAATTTAATCAAATTAGAGATGTCTGGAAAGATTGCTCATAAAAAAATGTGGGGCAAATGATGGGGCAAATCAGTTATAGACAAACAAAAAAGCCTTGTAAATCAAGGCTTTTTCCTGTTGATTTAGATGCCCCCTACAGGGATCGAACCTGTGACCCACGGATTAAGAGTCCGCTGCTCTGCCAGCTGAGCTAAGGAGGCAAATAAAAAAGCTGTATTGGTGCCGAAACTTCACGGTTTGTATTGAACCCGCGCAATTAAGCAGGTGGGCAACTCGCTCTAACTGAAGCTGTTTCCGTGTGAGACGGCCTACATGCTGTTAGAAGACTTTTGTTTCCCTAATAATACAAAAAATAGTCGGTCAACACTTAAGTGTGAAGTCGTACACCACAGCGTTTCTATGTTTATATGATACCACTTTTTCAAAAAAAATCAAGAGGAAAGTGCAATTTTTTGAAAAGGATTTCAGATTTTTCGCAAACGGTCGATAGCTTCCTTTCTTTGAGCCAAAGCCCGTTCATATTTACCAGTATCTTCTGCTTGGAAATAGTGATGATTACGAATTTTTTCGGGCAGATAGTCTTGTTTAATCCAATTTCCAGGATAGTTGTGTGGATAGAGATAGTCTTGGGCATTCCCTAGTTCCTTGCTTCCACTGTAGTGCCCATCACGCAGGTGTCGCGGAATGGGCAAGTGCCCTGATGTTTTGAGGTCAGCAAGTGCCTTGTCCATAGCCACATAGGCTGAGTTGGATTTTGGAGAAAGGGCCAAATCAATCACGACATTGGCAATGAGAATGCGGGCTTCTGGGAACCCAATCTTCTGAGCAGCATCCAGAGCAGTCACGGTGTGAATCTGGGCCTCAGGATTGGCCAAACCGATATCTTCATAGGCGATAACGGTCAAGCGACGAGCGAGACTTGGCAAATCACCAGCCTCAATCAAGCGAGCAGCGTAGTGAAGACTGGCATCTACATCCGAGCCACGGATGGACTTTTGCAGGGCTGAGAGAACATCATAGTGACCGTCTCCATCCTTATCCATGGTAATGTAGCTACGCTGTAGGCTATTTTCCATGATATCAAGGGTGATATGGCGTATGCCATCGTCATTCTCAGGGGTAGAGAGAACTGCTAAATCCAGTGAGTTAAAGGCAGAGCGCAGGTCTCCGTTTGTAGAGGTTGCGATGAAATCCAGCGCATCCTCATCTAGTTCTACTGGAAAATCAAAACCACGCTCAGGGTTATTTAGAGCTATCTGCAGAGCCTCTTTGACGTCTTGGTTAGACAGAGGTTCCAACTCAAAAATTTGAACACGGCTACGAATGGCAGGAGTGACAGAGAAAAAAGGATTTTCAGTCGTAGCGCCAATCATGATGACCAGACCACTTTCCAAGAGAGGCAAGAGGAAGTCTTGCTTGGTTTTATCTAGTCTATGAATCTCGTCTAGTAATAGGACGAGACCACCAGAAAATTTAGCCTCTTCAGCGATTTCTTGCAGTCGCTTTTTACTATCAACTGTCGCATTGAAAGTTCGAAAGGCATACTTGGTCGTTCCAGCGATGGCTGAGGCAATACTAGTTTTACCGATTCCCGGAGGTCCATAGAGAATCATGGAGGACAGGCGGTTGGCTTCCACCATGCGGCGAATGATTTTTCCAGGTCCGACCAGATGCTCCTGACCGATGACCTGGTCGATGGTTTTAGGGCGCATATGAAGCGCGAGATTGTCTGGCATAGCAGTCCTTTCTAACGTGGATTTTCTGATGTATATGTGGTAAGATGGTAGTATCTATTTTAGCATATTTCCGAGCAATCGGGGCGATTTAAGAGTCGCATAGAAAGAGGACAAAATGGCAACATACGGATTTTTAGATGTTTTAGAGGAAGAGTTGGAGAAGAACTTTCCCTTTGACTTTGAGATTAGTTGGGACAAGCGTAACCACGCGGTTGAAGTGAGTTTTCTATTGGAAGCGCAAAATGCTGCAGGTGTGGAGATGGTGGATGAAGATGGAGAGGTTTCATCGGACGATATCCTATTTGAGGAAGCGGTACTCTTTTACAATCCTGCTAAGTCAACCGTCAATGAGGAAGACTATTTGACGGTTATTCCTTACTTACCAAAGAGAGGTTTCTCTCGCGAATTTTTAAACTATTTTGCACTATTCCTTAAAGATACTGCCGAGGTTGGGCTAGATGCCCTTATGGACTTTTTGGAAGACCCAGAAGCAGAGGAATTTGTCATGGAATGGAACCAAGAAGTCTTTGAAGAGGGAAAAGTTGGATTGGAAGAGGGAGAATTTTATCCTTATCCGAGATACTAGGAGTTTGACATGGAACTAGAAATTTCTGATTTCACAGGCTGTAAGATTGCTTTGTTTTGTGGGGATAAGCTTCTGACTATCTTACGAGATAATAAGACGAGCATTCCCTGGCCCAATATGTGGGAGCTTCCCGGTGGGGGACGCGAGGGGGATGAAAGTCCTTTTGAGTGCGTGGCGCGTGAAGTTTTTGAGGAACTGGGAATTCATCTGACTGAGGATTGTCTGCTTTGGAGTAAGGTTTATCCAAGTATGCTTTTTACGGATAAACAATCTGTATTTCTTGTCGGTCAGTTGACACAGAACCAGTTTGACAGTATCGTGTTTGGAGATGAAGGACAGGGCTATCAGCTGATGAAAGTTGAGGAATTTCTTAGTTCCAGTCAAGTTGTACCTCAGTTACAAGAGAGATTAAGGGATTATTTGGAGGAAGTAAAATGATTTTTGCAATTGCAACAACCACGTTAAATAAAGAAGTTAAGCGTAAGCTAGAAACTGGACAATATTCTAGAGAGGAAGCTATATTCATTTATATAGAATATTTAAAGTTAAAGAAGATGAGAGAAAGAGCAATGAAAGTAACTGGGATCTCTATGGCTGTTATTTGGGGATTAATGCTTGTTTTACCCTTACTGAGTGGTAGAGGTCTCGTACTGCCCCTTTCAGTACATTTTTTATTTTTGCTACTGCTTGCAGGAGTTGTTCTATTTGTTTATTATCTGATGTTTGGTATTTTTAAACAGCAGATTCATAGCGCAATGAAAGAACATTATACAGATGTGATTGAAGAATTTAAGAAGAATAAGGAAAATACAAAATGGAAACATGGCAAGAGTTAAAAGTTACAGTTAAGCGTGAGGGAGAGGAGTTAGTTTCTAATCTCTTGATTGAGCTGGGAGCGCAAGGTGTTGCGATTGAAGACAGCATGGACTATGTGGGAAATGTGGACCGCTTCGGTGAGATTTTCCCAGAGGTCGAGCAGCAAGAAGAAATCGTTGTGACAGCCTACTATCCTGATACGGTTAATGTAGCAGTGGTTGAGGCAGACTTGCAGGCTCGCTTAGCAGAATTGACAGATTTTATGGATTTGGGAGAGGTCAAAATGGGGACGACTGCCTTGGCTGAGGAAGACTGGGCAGACAACTGGAAGAAATACTATGAACCAGCTCGTATCACTCATGATTTGACTATAGTGCCGTCCTGGACAGACTATGATGCGACTGCTGGAGAAAAGATTATCAAGCTAGATCCAGGAATGGCCTTTGGGACAGGAACCCACCCAACAACCAAGATGAGCCTCTTTGCCTTGGAGCAGGTTCTTCGTGGTGGTGAAACGGTGCTAGATGTGGGGACTGGTTCAGGGGTTCTTTCCATTGCCAGCTCGCTACTTGGTGCTAAGGAAATTTTCGCCTACGACCTAGATGATGTGGCGGTTCGTGTTGCTCAGGAAAATATTGAACTAAACCCTGGTATGGAAAACATCCATGTAGCAGCAGGAGATTTGCTTAAGGGAGTTGAGATTGATGCAGATGTGATTGTAGCTAATATCTTGGCGGATATCCTTGTTCATCTGACGGATGATGCTTATCGCTTGGTCAAGGATGAAGGCTACCTCATCATGAGTGGCATTATCAAGGACAAGTGGGATATGGTGCGCGAGTCGGCTGAGTCAGCTGGATTTTTCCTTGAAACCCACATGATTCAGGGGGAATGGAATGCCTGTGTCTTTAAGAAAACCAAGGATATTTCCGGTGTGATTGGAGGCTAGCATGCAGCAGTATTTTGTCAAGGGGAGTGCAGTCTCTCCTGTCACCATTAAGGACAAGGAAACCAGCAAGCATATGTTTCAGGTTATGCGCTTGAAAGAAGATGATGAGGTTACTTTGGTCTTTGATGATGGAATTAAGCGCTTGGCGCGCGTGCTGGATGTGGAAGCTCGTCAGTTTGAGTTGGTCCAAGAATTAGCTGACAATGTGGAACTGCCTACTCAAGTAACCATCGCTTCAGGCTTCCCCAAGGGAGACAAGTTGGAGTTCATCGCTCAAAAAGTAACCGAACTCGGTGCCAGTCAAATCTGGGCCTTCCCTGCCGACTGGTCAGTTGCCAAGTGGGACGGCAAGAAATTGGGCAAAAAGGCTGAAAAACTAGAAAAAATTGCCCTTGGAGCAGCAGAACAAAGCAAGCGTAATATCGTTCCAAGTATCAAGCTTTTTGAGAAAAAAGCAGACTTTCTAGCACAACTGGACCAGTTTGACCGAATTGTTGTCGCTTACGAAGAATCAGCCAAAGAAGGAGAAGCTGCTGCTCTTTTACAAGCAGTTACTGGACTCGAGAAGGGAGCCAAATTGCTCTTTATCTTTGGTCCAGAAGGTGGCCTGTCACCTGCAGAAATTGAAAGTTTTGAAGCCAAGGGAGCTGTTTTGGCTGGACTTGGTCCTCGCATTTTACGAGCAGAAACAGCACCACTTTACGCTTTATCAGCCCTTAGTGTTTTATTAGAATTAGAGAAATAAGAGGAAGAAAATGGAACAAAAACACCGTTCAGAATTTCCAGAGAAGGAACTTTGGGATTTAACAGCCCTATACCAAGACCGTGAGGATTTCTTGCGTGCAATCGAGAAGGCTCGCGAAGACATCAATCAATTTAGTCGTGATTACAAGGGCAAGCTTCATACTTTTGAGGATTTTGAGAAGGCCTTTGCGGAATTGGAACAAATCTACATCCAGATGAGCCATATTGGTAACTATGGCTTTATGCCTCAGACGACAGATTATAGCAATGACGAATTTGCTAATATTGCCCAAGCTGGGATGGAATTTGAAACGGATGCCAGCGTAGCCTTGACCTTCTTTGACGACGCCTTGGTGGCAGCGGACGAGGAAGTCTTGGATCGTTTGGGTAAATTGCAACATTTAACAGCTGCCATTCGTCAGGCCAAAATCAAAAAAGCCCACTATCTAGGGGCTGATGTGGAGAAGGCCTTGACAAATCTCGGTGAAGTTTTCTACAGTCCGCAGGATATTTACACTAAGATGCGAGCTGGGGATTTCGAAATGGCTGACTTTGAAGCTCATGGCAAGACCTACAAAAACAGCTTTGTGACCTATGAAAATTTCTACCAAAACCATGAGGATGCTGAGGTTCGTGAGAAATCTTTCCGTTCCTTCTCAGAGGGACTTCGTAAGCACCAAAATACGGCTGCTGCAGCCTATCTAGCTCAAGTTAAGTCTGAAAAAATCTTGGCAGATATGAAGGGATACGACTCTGTTTTTGACTATCTTCTAGCTGAACAAGAAGTGGACCGTGCCATGTTTGATCGCCAGATTGACCTCATCATGAAGGATTTTGCGCCAGTCGCTCAGAGATACCTCAAGCATGTTGCCAAGGTAAATGGTCTTGAAAAGATGACCTTTGCCGACTGGAAATTGGATTTGGACAGCGCCCTCAATCCTGAAGTGACTATTGACGACGCCTATGATTTGGTTATGAAGTCAGTAGAACCTTTGGGGCAAGAATATTGTCAGGAAGTTGCTCGCTATCAAGAAGAGCGCTGGGTGGACTTTGCTGCTAACAGTGGCAAGGATTCTGGTGGCTATGCAGCGGACCCATATCGCGTGCATCCTTATGTTCTCATGAGCTGGACAGGCCGTTTGAGCGATGTCTATACCTTGATTCATGAAATCGGGCATTCTGGTCAATTTATCTTTTCTGACAACCACCAAAGTTACTTCAATGCTCATATGTCGACCTACTATGTTGAAGCGCCGTCAACTTTCAATGAATTGCTTCTCAGTGATTACTTGGAGCACCAATCTGACGACCCTCGTCAAAAACGCTTCGCTCTGGCTCACCGCTTGACAGACACCTACTTCCATAACTTTATCACTCACCTTTTGGAAGCAGCCTTCCAGCGTAAGGTTTATACCTTGATTGAAGAAGGAGAAACCTTCGGAGCAAGCAAGCTTAACAGCATTATGAAGGAAGTCTTGACAGAATTCTGGGGAGATGCCATTGAGATTGACAACGATGCGGCTTTGACTTGGATGCGCCAAGCTCACTACTACATGGGCTTGTATAGTTACACTTACTCAGCAGGGCTAGTAATCTCGACTGCTGGTTACCTTCATCTGAAACATTCTGAAACTGGAGCTGAAGATTGGCTCAATCTCCTCAAATCAGGTGGCAGCAAAACACCTCTTGAGTCAGCTATGATTATCGGAGCAGATATCTCTACAGATAAACCACTTCGTGATACGATTCAGTTCTTGTCTGACACAGTTGATCAGATCATCGCCTACAGTGCCCAGTTGGGAGAGTAGGGGAATAGAAAGGTTGTTCTAGAATGATGTTTATGAGTTTGTTAAGCGTCATTCTATTTAGCTTAACTATAGCTATTTTTAAAAATGTCGTTGAAGGTCGTGATGTTAAATTTGAACTTGCTGTAGAACTGGTATTGATAGTTATTTACTTCATTTTCTATCAGATTGTATTTAATCGAGAGAGCAAGCTATAAAGAAAATTGAATCTATTTATGGCTAGAGAAGGTTATTTGTAAAAGATAAATAATATGATTTGTATAGATCAGGTAAATATTTTAAAGAAAGGGTGATTTTATGAAAAAGGAACAAGTGTTGATTGGTTTGGGCGTTGCAACTGCAATGGTAACAGCTTTTAATGGTCATGCACAAGCTAATGAGGTTGTAAATAAACATTCGACTAAGTCAACTGTTAACCAATCAGAAACTAAAAAGGATGCTGAGGTCTCAGAATCTGATGTAAAAAATGCAGAAGTAAAACTGAATCAAACAATTGAGGAAGAAAAAAATGCTCAGAAGCTTGTTGATAAAATGCAACAAGAGCATGCATCTACTGTGACAAATAAGAACAAAGCAGATGATGCTTTGAAACAAGTACAAGAATTTGCTAAACAAGCTAGTCCTGAAAAAATTAAAAATGCAGAAAAGGATCTTGTAGCCAAACAAGTAACTGTCAAGAAAACTGAAGATAGGTTGGCAGGGGCAAAACAAGATGAGAAACAAGCCCAAGCAAGTGTTGAAAAACAAGAAACAGTTGTTAATAAGGTAAAAACTCAAGTTGCTCAGAGAGCAGTTGATGTAAAAAAAGCACAAAATAAAGTAACAGAAGCAGAGAAAGCTTTTGATTGGAATACACTACGCGAGATTCAACAAGAAACTGATAAATTGGATGCGAAAGTGAAAGCCAACCAAAATAAAGTAAGTTCTTTAGCGAGTTCAGTATCAAAAACAGAGCAAGAACGAAAAGCGCTTATAGAAAGAGGAAATAAGACACGTTCTACTCTTGAAAAGAATTTAAAATCTGCTGGGGATGAGTTCCATACAGTAACGGTTTCTCATGAGATTAAATCAAATTCTGTTAGTGAAAGTGAGTCTAAGACTCCTCCACTTGATGAAAAAACTTTCGTAGGAAGAGATGGTAAGACCAATTATGTTGCTGCGAACGAAGATGTGAATTTTAGTGGTGAAAGAACAGAAACAATTGTTGTAAAATCTAAGGATGATATCCATACTCCTCATGTGGTTGATTATAAGAAAGTTTCTGAATACGTTCGTAACTACTTAATCGAGTTGCGGAGAATAAATGGCATTGATATTCCAGTGCCACCTGTGACTGAAAAGGCTTTGAAATATGGAAAAGCTAGGGCAGATGAAATGGTGGCAAATGATAAACTGTCACATGATACAAAACTAAAAAATCAAGATTTTGGTTTTAAGGATGCAACAGAAAATGCTACAGCTGGTTCAGTTCCAGAAAAGAGTCGATTGAGTGAAAAAGAACTTGCTTATAAAGAGCTTCTATCTTACTTTAATGATTATAGTAATGCATCATTATATGGTGCATCAACTCCGAAAGAAGCAAATACTTTTAACTATGGCCATAGAATTCCCTTGCTTGCTGCATCAGGGACTGGATTTGCTCTTGGAGCATCGTCAAGTAAAAAAACAACTTTTGGAAATTATGGTGTAATGACTTTCATTAGTGAAGCAAAAGGTGTTTATGATACATTACCAACAGTGATTAGCCCATCTGAAAAAAGAAGCTATGTTTATAATGGTAAGACCTATTATTATAATCCAAGCAGTTCATATTTTTTAGCAAGAGCAGAAAATAAAGATGGTGATCCAGACCATAGTGAATTTTATTTTAATGGCAAACGTGTAAAATTCTTACCGAAGACAACTTTCCGTTATGTTTGGAATGAAATCACATATCCTAAAAATCCAGCTTATACAAAAGCTAAAGAGGCTCTGGATAGTTTCAATCGAAAACAAAAAAACGAAGAAACTTTAATGAGGGATAAAATTTCATCACTAAACAAAAATCTTACAATTGCTAAAACAACATTGAATACAGATCAAAAAAATCTGGATAAAACTAAAAAACGTCTTGCAGACTTAACAAAACAAAATCAGTCTAAGTTAAACGTTTTAAAATCTGCTAAATCTGAGTTGAGTAAACAACAAACTGCGTTAAATATTGCTAAATCTGAACTTTCGAAGCAAGAATCTCAATTAAATCGATTGAAAGCAATCAAAAATAATAAATCTCATGCTAGTAAGAATGCGGAACAGTCATTAGTCAATGCTAAAAATGATTTGTTGAAGGCGAAACAACATGTCCTTGCTCTCAAAAATGCTTCAAGAAAACTTGAGGAAACTAAAAAAAATTTGATGATCGCTAAACAGAAGCTTGAGGAATTTAAAAAAGCACTTGAAAATGCAAATGCTAAACTAAAAAATGCAAAAGTTAAAAAGGAAAATGCTAAGAAAGAATACATCAAAGTATCTGAAGCATTAAAAGTAAGACTTGCTTCCAAAGGAAGTTGGATTCAATCATCTGGTCGTTGGTGGTATAGACATAACAATGGTTCCTATACATCCAATGGATGGGAACTAATTAATGGAAAATGGTATCATTTTGATCGCTCGGGCTGGATGCAGACTGGATGGGTTCAATCAGGTAGTTCGTGGTATTATCTCAGTGGTTCAGGGGATATGCAAACAGGATGGGTCAAATCAAGTGGCTCATGGTACTATTTGAATAACTCAGGCTCTATGCAAACAGGATGGTTCGCTGTTTCAGGGAAATGGTATTATGCTTACAGTTCTGGTGCTTTAGCAGTCAATACAACTACACCTGATGGATATCATGTCAATTACAATGGGGAATGGATTAAATAGAGAGTTCTGTGCTTTTTAAAAAGATTAATATAAACTCCTATTTTATTCAGTATAGTATAACCATCAAATATAGAGATTTATAACTAATTGCAATACATTAAAAATATACAATTTTTGAAAACAATATTGCAACTGATACGAAATTTCCAAGCAATTTTCTTGAAACCCTTTCCCTCTTTTGATAGACTAGTATCTAGTTTTGAAAAAAGGAGAAAGAGAATGAAAAAATTTGTCGCTGAGTTAATCGGTACGTTCATGCTTGTGTTCGTCGGAACAGGAGCTGTTGTTTTTGGAAATGGTCTTGAAGGTCTTGGTCACCTTGGAATTGCCTTTGCCTTTGGCCTGGCAATCGTAGTTGCAGCTTACTCAATCGGAACTGTTTCAGGTGCTCACTTGAACCCAGCGGTTTCGATAGCTATGTTTATTAACAAACGTTTGTCATCTTCAGAGCTTGTAAACTACATCCTTGGACAAGTAGTTGGAGCTTTCTTAGCATCTGCTTCTGTCTTCTTCCTCTTGTCTAATTCAGGTATGTCAACTGCTAGTCTTGGTGAAAATGCCTTGGCAAACGGTGTCACTGTCTTTGGTGGTTTCTTGTTTGAAGTCATTGCAACTTTCTTGTTTGTCTTAGTTATCATGACTGTGACATCAGAAAGCAAGGGGAATGGCGCGATTGCTGGTTTGGTAATCGGTTTGTCCTTGATGGCAATGATTCTTGTGGGATTGAACATCACTGGACTGTCAGTAAACCCAGCTCGTAGCTTGGCCCCAGCTGTCTTGGTAGGTGGCGCAGCTCTTCACCAAGTTTGGATTTTTATCCTTGCCCCAATCGTTGGTGGAGTTCTTGCAGCTCTTGTTGCGAAAAGCTTCCTTGGAACAGAAGAATAATTGAAACTTAAAAAGCCTTGCTCCTCATTTTGAGGAACAGGGCTTTTTCGTATGATACTCTTCGAAAATCTCTTCAAACCACGTCAGCTTCCATCTGCAACCTCAAAATAGTATTTTGAGCTGACTTCGTCAGTCTTGTCTACAACCTCAAAGCAGTGCTTTGAGCGACCTGCGGCTAGCTTCCTAGTTTGATTTTCATTGAGTATGAGTTTAACGGTTATCAATTTTCTCTGGATAAAGGTCGTGTTGGAAGAGGCGTTGTTCTGCCAAGCCTTCATACTTAGTTCCAGGCTTACCGTAGTTGTAGTAGGGGTCAATTGAGATGCCACCGCGAGGAGTAAATTTTCCCCAAACCTCCAAATAGCGAGGATCTAGCAAGTTGACTAAGTCTTTCCCAATGGTGTTGATACAGTTTTCGTGGAAATCTCCGTGGTTTCGGTAGCTAAAGAGGTAGAGTTTGAGGGATTTTGACTCGACACAGAGCTTGTCAGGGATGTAGGAAATATAGATAGTTGCAAAGTCTGGCTGAGCAGTGATTGGGCAAAGTGAGGTGAATTCAGGACAGTTAAATTTGATAAAATAGTCATTTTCCACATGACGATTGTCAAAGGATTCGAGGACTTCTGGTTGATATTCGAAAATGTAGTTGGTTTCTTTGTTGCCGAGGAGGCTTAGGTTTTTCATTTCTTCTTGTTGTGACATGATTCTTTCTTTCTAATTTTAAACACCACGTTGATTATCGTAGAGGAGGGTATGGAGTTGAGGAAGGACGCGGACATTGCCCCAGCTATCGTCGGCAGCGATGCGTTCCCAGAGTTCTTTGAGACGGTCCAGTTGGTCTTGGACAATATTGCCTGTAGCCTTGGGCTCAGGATTTCCAGCTGATAAGAAGAGAACATCTGGTTGGTAGCGCTCTTGGATGTCTTTGGCAAAGGCCAAATCTGCATCGTCAAAGACAGGGATTTTAAAGGTGACCTTATCTGGATCCAGTTGGGAAACGATAAAGTCCAAGGTCTCAAAGTTGACTTCCATCTTGGATGAAGGAGGTTTGGGACTCAGAGTGACCTGGTCGATGTCTTTCAACCAATTTTGCCAGCGAGAGCCTTGAGTTTCAACAGCCAGAGTGACACCACGTTCCTTAAGTTTAGTGACCAATTCGGCCATGTTGGCTGCTAGGATAGCAGGATTTCCCCCAGATAGGGTTACATAGTCGTAGCTCCCCAATTTATCCAAGGCAGCAATGACCTCGTCAGCTGTCATGCGAGTTGGTTTTTCAGAACCATCCCATGTAAAGGCAGAATCGCACCAGTCGCAGTGGTAGTCGCAACCTGCAGTGCGGACAAACATGGTTTTCTGACCGATTGCACGGCCTTCGCCTTGAAAGGTTGGACCAAAAATTTCCAGAACTGGTAGTTTGAGGACACGTTCCCTAGTCATCTAACCACTCCCGTCTAAACTCCGCAAAGGCAGTCGGAGTCTCATAGAGACGAACGTATTCCAAACGGAGACCGCGCTCGTCTGGCAACTCTTGATTCATGGTTTGAAAAATCCAGTAAACCATATTTTCAGCAGTCGTGTTCATATAGGGAAGAGTTTCATTGAGATAGCGATGATCCAAGTGGGGTTCTAAGTAGTTCTTGTAGATTGCTTTGATGTCTCCGAAATCGTAGGTCATGCCACGTTCATCTAAAAATCCACTGACAGCAATCTGCAGATGATAGGTATGGCCGTGCAGGGACTTACATTTTCCCTCATAGTGAAAGAGGTGGTGGGCAGCATCAAAGGTAAATTCTTTTGATACCAAGGTTCTGTGAGGATTGTAGACCAGAGACTCCCCAGTTTCTTGTTTGATTTCTTTGGGTGCGAAAAACATTAGGCCTCTCCTTTCTGTGAGAGATAAACATCTAGACCATGCTGACGTAGATGGCAGGCTGGGCAATCTCCACAGCCACTTCCGATAATCCCGTTGTAGCAGGTTAAGGTCTTTTCACGAACGTAGTCAAAAGCACCGAGTTGGTCAGCCAATTCCCAAGTTTCAGCCTTGTCTAGCCACATGAGAGGTGTTTGGATAACGAAGTCGTAATCCATGGCAAGGTTGAGGGTAACATTAAGGGATTTTACAAAGACATCTCTACAATCGGGGTAGCCTGAAAAGTCTGTTTCGCAGACACCTGTCACGATGTCTTTAATGCCTCGTTGCTTAGCAAGAACTGCCGCAAAGGACAAAAAGAGGTGGTTGCGACCGTCAACGAAGGTATTGGGAACCTCTCCCTCTTTTTGCTCAATTTCCAGATCAGAGGTCAGGGCATTTTCAGTGATTTGCCCCAGCAGGGACATATCTAGGATGTGATGACGAATGCCCTGTTCCTTAGCGATTTCTTTAGCGACTTGAATTTCGAGATGATGGCGTTGGCCGTAGGCAAAGGTAACGGCTTCGACCGTTTCATAGTGTTCTTTAGCCCAAAAGAGGCAGGTTGTAGAATCTTGACCGCCACTAAAGACGACCAAGGCTGATTGACGTTTCATAGTACTCCTTCCAAAATGGGAAATGTTCAGAGCACGCAAAAAGCTCCCTTGAGGGAGCTAAAAAATACCAAGTCAAGGTTTTTTTTAGCGATGGCATGTCCCAAACATCGTAATATTCTACTTACAGTCTAGCATATTTTTTGAAAAATGGCAAAGGACAAGAAAAAAGAGACCAAAGCAAGTACTTGGTCTCTCAGTTGATTAGCTCAATTCAGCAACGATGGCCTTGATTTGTTCTGCTGTGTGAACACCAGCAACTTGTTTGACAACTTGGCCGTCTTTTTTGAAGAGAAGAGTTGGGATAGACATGATTCCAAAGGCACGAGCTGTGTTTGGATTTTCATCAACGTCCATTTTAACGATTTTCAAAACATCTTCTGAAAGCTCTTCAGACAATTTGTCCAAGATTGGACCTTGCATACGACATGGACCACACCAAGTTGCCCAGAAGTCTACCAAGACCAAACCGTCTTTAGTTTCTTGTTCGAATGTTGCATCTGTAATTGCTTTTGCCATTGTATTTCTCCTTTTTTTAGTTATATTGGCTTAAATCTTGTTTCATGAGATAGAAGAAGACATCTCCATAAGTCCCATGGTAGTCCAAATCATGACCGTTGTAAGTTAATTTTTGGACAGGGTAGTAGTCTGCGACACCGATAAGGCAAGCTTGTTGTGAACGATCAAAATCTTCATAAGATTCGAAAGTTACAGTTCTTTCATTCTTGCTGGCATCTAGATAGGTAATTTCAATCATGTTTAAAACTCCTTTGTTTAATGATGATTTTATTTTACTCCTTGTAAAAGAGAATGTCAAGAAAAATGATTGCGCACGCAACTTTTTTCTAAAATCATCTTAAATTAAGAAATCCAAACCAGTTTCCAAGCTTGCTTCGACAGCCTTTTGTAGAAAGGCCAGTGTTTTTTGCCCATCACCTGTCAGGCAGATAAAACTAGAGCGTCGATCTTGATCACAACACCTGCGACTAAGTAGACCGCAATTTTTGGCTTCCAAGCGAGCCACCATCCGAGAAACAGCGCTCGGGCTCAGATGAAGTTTATCTGGCAGGTCAATCTGGCGTAGAGATTTTTCTTGAGCCAAGTCCAGATAGTAGAGCAGGTAGAACTCTTTCAAGATCAGACTTTGCTCGCTCTGCTGGGCAATTGTCTCTTCCAAGAGACTTTCAATTTCTTTCTGACGCCGATTGAAATCAAACCATTTTTCCAAATAGGTCATAGTATCTCCTTTCTTTTTAGAGTTATAAAATAGAAGAAGGTCCATTCACGGACAGTCTTTGTATCACAAGATGATTGCGCATGCAATAATTATACTACTTTTCAAGAATGCTGGCAAGAAGGACGCTGGAATATTTTATCCTAAATTACACTGTTTTCACAAGTCAAGAATTGTTTGTATGCCCTTTCTATTTCTAATTTTTATTATCCCTTGTGCATTTCCTTGAAATTTTCTGAAAAAAGAGTAAACTGGTATGCAAGAAGTCTATTTCGTGGAGTTTAGGATGAAATTATATGTTCAATTAATGATTCTCTTTGTGATTTCTCTAATCGGAGAGGGAATCTCTAGTTTCTTTCACTTGCCCATCCCAGGCAGTATTATCGGTTTGATTATTCTCTTTCTCGCCCTACAATTCAAGTGGCTGAGAACCAGGCATGTCAACATGGTGGGGAATTTCTTGCTGGCCAATATGACCATTCTCTTTTTGCCCCCAGCAGTGGGAATCATGGAAAAGTTTGATGTGATTGCTCCTTATCTCTTGCCCATTGTTTTGATTGTCTTTTTTGCAGCAGTCATCAATATTATCCTCATAGCCTTGGTAGTTCAGTTCATCAAGAGACGATTTGAGGGAGATTATGAGAAAGGAGATGCCAAATGAGTGAATTTGTTTCCAATCCCCTGTTTGGGCTTGCCCTGTCTATCCTAGCCTATCTAGTGGGAATGTTGATTTACAGACGTTTTCCCCATCCATTGACAACGCCCTTGCTTTTGTCAGCTGTTTTCATTATCATCTTTCTAAAGGCGACGGGTATTTCTTACCAAGATTACTACCAAGGTGGGGTTTATCTGAACAACTTGATTGTCCCATCGACCGTGGCTCTAGGGATTCCGCTTTATAAGAGCTTTCACCTGATGAAGCACCATGCTCGGAGTATTCTCTTTGGTAGTCTGTTAGCAGTAGTTGTTAATACCTCTTTCACAGCCCTTGTAGCTAAGATTTTTGGAATGGACTTTTTCCTAGCCATTTCTCTCTTTCCCAAGTCAGTAACAACCGCCATGGCAGTAGGGATTACAGAAAAATTGCAAGGTCTGACGACCGTGACCTTGGTCGTTGTTGTGGCAACTGGGATTTTAACCAGTGTCATCGGCCCAACCCTTTTGAAGTGGTTGAAAATTGACGACCCAGTAGCTGTTGGTCTTTCTCTTGGAGGAACAGGTCATGCAGTCGGAACGGGAACAGCCTTCCGATACGGCTCTGTAGCAGGAGCTATGGGTGGTTTGGCTATCGGTGTCACCGGTATTCTCTATGTCTTTGTCAGCCCTATTGTAGCCAGTTTGATATTGAGTTAAATTAAAACCCAGCTTTTTAGCTGGGCCTTTTTTATTGCAAATTAACCTTGTTTTTCAAGATGTGATAAGTTCCTAGATAGTAGATGGCTATAAGAATAACTTCTTCCAGAATAGTCATGATAATACCCATCTGGAACTGATCAGCTCCTCCTGTGGTTGATGGGAAGTAGAAACCAGGGTTAGAACGATAGAAGAGTTCAATAAAGCCAACGACGATTTGGATACCAATGTAGGCTACAATTGACAGTGCGGTACGGTATTCATTGAAAAGCTGTCCAATGGAAATAGCCAAGTAGATGCAGAGGATTCCAGAAATAGTATTTAGTAGGAAGGATACCCCCATAAGAGAGAGTTGAGGAAGATGTGTTTCTATAAATGGAATCACGTCAGAAGTTGCAAACCAATCTGGAGCCGTAAGGGTCAGAACAATGAAAGCACTGATTGCTAGTACAGTAGTGCTGACAATAGACCAGATAAAGGCACCGACTAGTTTGGCTGAGATGATATAATGTTCAGAAACTGGCAATGTCAAAGTCAGATAACCTTGTCGGTCATAGACACTACCTTTGAAGCGTTTAATAATCAAGAAGATAGTTGAAATCACAAGTGTAACCATCAAACCACCAAAGACAGTAGATAGAAAAAATAGCATAGTAGCCTGACTTTCTTGGTAAGGTAGATTTTTAAAGCCTTGTGTCTGTATTCCGATAAAGGCAGAAAGGGCTAGAACGGCAGCGTAGAGGGCTAAATACCACTTGTTAACATTTTTAAATTCGTAGCGAACTAAATTCCAAAACATAATAATCTCCTTTTTTTAGGCCTTAAATTCCTGACGGAAGAGTTGGTCAATGGATTCACCTGACTCATAGCGAATATCATCTACATTTCCTTGACGAACGACTTTTCCGTCTTTCAGGAAGACAATTTCATCCAAGATTGGCTCGATATCAGAAATCAAGTGGGTAGAAATCAAAACGGTAGAAGTTGGGGAGTAGTTGTTGATAATAGTATTGAGGATATACTCACGGGCTGCTGGATCGACCCCACCAATGGGTTCATCCAGAACATAGAGACGAGCATCCCGGCTCATAACCAAAATCAGTTGTACCTTTTCTTTGTTTCCTTTTGATAGTTTTTTGAGACGACTATTTTCATCAATGCCGAGGTCTGCAAGTAGATGATGGGCACGTTCAAGATTGAAATCTTTATAGAAGGTCTTGAAGTAGGTTAGGGCTTCTTTGACCTTCATTTGCTCATTGAGATAGGTCGTATCTGGCAAATAAGCTACGATAGCCTTGGTTGCTGGGCTTGGGTCCATGTCGTTGATAAGGACGCGTCCTTGATCTGGTTGTAAGAGACCATTGATGAGTTTAATCAAGGTTGTTTTTCCTGAGCCGTTTGGGCCGAGGAGACCGACAATTTTTCCAGCTGGGATGTCAAGAGAAACATTTTCAAGGGCTGGGGTTGCTCCATAAGATTTGGATACATTTTCAAATGCTAATAATGACATAGGCTTAAACTCCTTTAATATAATCACCGACTACGCCTGGTAGTTCTTCTTTTTCATAGCCAAAATGGGTCATGGAGGAAACGAAGTGTTCCAATTCTTCTTCTGATAATTGTTTGCGCGATTGGGCGATTAGCTCCTTATCCTCAGTCACAAATCGTCCAGTTGTTCGCTTACTGTAGACAAATCCTTCTCGTTCAAGGTCTGACAAGGCTCTTTGGATGGTGTTTGGATTGACACCGGCCTCGCTAGCTAGCTCTCTCACGGTTGGAAGTTGTTGATTGGGTTCCAGTGTATGGGAAACAATCTGAAGCTTGATTTTCTCCATAATCTGTAAATAGATGGGTTTTTTGTTGTCAAATGTCCAGGACATCTTAGTCTCCTTTCTTTTATCTCTTTGTCTTAATTAAATAATACAACAAAACAAAAAACTTGTCAAGCAAAAAGAAGAATTGTTTTGGGAATCGCTTAAAAAATGGTATAATGAAAAGAAAACGATAAGGAGGGAAAGGATGCGTTGTCCAAAATGTGGGGCTACCAAGTCAAGTGTTATCGATAGTCGCCAAGCAGAAGAAGGGAACACTATTCGTAGAAGACGTGAGTGCGATGAATGCCAGCACCGTTTTACAACCTACGAACGGGTAGAAGAAAGAACCTTAGTGGTTGTTAAAAAAGATGGCACACGGGAACAATTCTCCAGAGATAAAATCTTTAATGGGATTATCCGCTCAGCCCAGAAACGTCCTGTGTCAAGTGATGAAATCAACATGGTAGTCAATCGTATCGAACAGAAACTCCGTGGTCGAAATGAAAATGAAATTCAAAGTGAGGACATTGGTTCACTCGTCATGGAGGAGTTGGCTGAGTTGGATGAGATTACCTATGTACGTTTTGCCAGTGTCTACCGTAGTTTTAAGGATGTCAGTGAGTTAGAGAGCTTGCTCCAACAAATCACCCAGTCCTCTAAAAAGAAAAAGGAAAGATAAATGAAGCCAATTGACCGTTTTTCTTATCTAAAGAATAATCGGGTGTCGCAAGATACCTCATCTCTGGTACAGTGCTACCTCCCGATTATCGGTCAGGAGGCACTGAGCCTTTATCTTTATACAATCAGTTTTTGGGATAACGGCAGAAAGGAATATCTTTTTTCAAGTATTCTCAATCATCTTAACTTTGGGATGGATAGACTGATAAAATCTTTAAAAATCCTATCTGCTTTCAATCTCTTGACCCTCTATCAAAAGGGGGACGTTTATCAGCTAGCCCTCCATGCTCCTCTATCTAGTCAGGACTTCTTGGAACACCCTGTTTATCGCAGACTTTTGGAGAAGAAGATTGGTGACTCGGCTGTTGAGGATTTGAAAGTTGAGACTGCTAATGGTGAAGAAATACCTGTCTCACTCAATCAAGTCTTTCCAGATTTGGCAGAATTAGGAAGTCAAGAAGACCTCGGTCTCAAGAAGAAAGTGGCCAACGATTTTGACTTGGACCATTTTCGTCAGCTTATGGCTCGAGATGGGCTTCGCTTTGCGGATGAACAGTCTGATGTCTTAAACCTCTTTGCTATTGCTGAGGAGAAGAAATGGACTTGGTTTGAAACCTATCAATTGGCCAAGTCAACAGCTGTTTCCCAGGTTATTTCAACAAAACGTATGCGGGAAAAAATTGCTCAAAAACCTGTTTCCTCTGACTTTAGTCCTAAGGAAACAACCATTATCAAAGAAGCCAAAAGTAAAACGGCCCTGCAGTTCTTAGCAGAAATCAAACAAACACGCAAGGGGACTATTACCCAAACAGAAAGAGACCTCTTGCAACAGATGGCTGGCTTGGGCTTACTGGACGAAGTCATCAATATCATTCTCTTGTTGACCTTTAATAAGGTAGATTCGGCAAACATCAATGAGAAATATGCCATGAAGGTAGCCAATGACTATGCCTATCAAAAGATTCATTCGGCAGAAGAGGCAGTCTTGCGCATTCGTGAACGTGGGCAAAAAGCAAAAACACAAAAACAGAATCAGACTGCCCCAGCAAAAACCAATGTTCCTAAATGGAGTAATCCTGAATATAAAAATACGTCATCCGCTGAGGAATTAGAAGAGATGGAACGCCAAACCCTAGAATTATTAGCAAAATTAGATAACGGAGGTGATTAGATGGAAAGTGTCGGAGATGTACTCAAACGTCAACCAAGTCGTTTTCACTATCAAGATTTGGTCCAGAAAATCATGAAGGATCCTGATGTTGCGGCCTTTGTCCAGCAAGAATCCCTCAATCAGGACGAGTTGAATCGTAGTATTTCCAAGTTTAACCAATACATCACTGAGAGAGATAAATTCCTCCGAGGAGATACAGATTATATTGCCAAAGGCTACAAGCCTATACTAGTCATGAACCATGGCTATGCGGATGTTTCTTATGAAGAAACTCCTGAACTAATCGCAGCTGAAAAAGAAGCGGCTATCAAGAAACGTCTCAACTTAATTAATTTTCCATCTAGCCTGAAAAATGTCAGTTTTTTAGATGTTTATCGTGATGATGTTCAGCGTATAACTGTTCTAAAAAGAATGATAGAATTTGTTAACGATTACCCCAATAATTTGAAAGGTCTTTACCTATATGGAGATTTTGGTGTGGGTAAAAGTTTCATGGTGGCTGCCTTAGCTCATGATTTATCAGAAAAACGTGGTGTTTCATCCACTCTCCTCCACTATCCTAGCTTTGTCATTGATGCCAAAAATGCCATCAGTGATGGCAATGTTAAGACCTTGGTGGATGAGATTAAGCTTTCTGAAGTCCTGATTTTAGATGATATTGGTGCCGAGCAATCAACACCTTGGGTGCGTGACGAAATCCTGCAGGTTATTCTCCAATATCGGATGCAGGAAAATTTACCGACCTTTTTCACCTCCAACTTCAACTTTGATGATTTGGAGCAGCATTTCGCTAAAGGGAAACATGGAAATGACGAAACCTGGGAAGCAAGACGCGTCATGGAACGCATCCGTTATTTGGCTGAGGAGACTCGTTTAGAAGGAGTGAACCGTCGATGACAGAAACAATCAAATTAATGAAGGCTCATACTTCAGTGCGCAGGTTTAAAGAGCAAGCTCTTCCTCAGGAAGATTTGACTGAAATCCTGACAGCAGCCCAGATGGCTTCGTCTTGGAAGAATTTCCAATCCTACTCTGTGATTGTGGTACGAAGTCAAGAAAAGAAAGATGCCTTGTATGAATTGGTGCCTCAAGAAGCCATTCGCCAGTCAGCTGTTTTCCTTCTCTTTGTCGGAGATTTGAACCGAGCAGAAAAGGGAGCCCAGCTTCATACTGATTCATTCCAACCTCAAGGTGTAGAAGGTCTTTTGATTAGTTCGGTCGATGCGGCTCTTGCTGGTCAAAATGCCTTGCTGGCAGCTGAAAGCTTGGGCTATGGTGGTGTCATTATTGGCTTGGTTCGATACAAGTCAGAAGAAGTGGCAGAGCTTTTTAACCTGCCTGACTACACCTATCCTGTCTTTGGGATGGCACTGGGAATACCAAATGAAGAACATGAAGTCAAACCTCGCTTGCCATTGAATCAAGTGGTGTTTGAGGAAGAATACCAGGAACAAACAGTTGATGCAATCGAAGCTTATGACCGTGTACAGGCTGACTATGCTGGAGCGCGTGCGACCACAAGCTGGAGTCAGCGCCTAGCAGAACAGTTTGGTCAAGCTGAACCAAGTTCAACTAGAAAAAATCTTGAACAGAAGAAGTTATTGTAGAAAGTGAGAAGTTATGGCCCTACCAACTATTGCCATTGTAGGACGTCCCAATGTTGGGAAATCAACCCTATTTAATCGGATCGCTGGTGAGCGAATCTCCATTGTAGAAGATGTCGAAGGCGTGACGCGTGACCGTATTTATGCGACGGGTGAGTGGCTCAATCGTTCCTTTAGCATGATTGATACAGGAGGGATCGATGATGTCGATGCTCCTTTCATGGAACAAATCAAGCACCAGGCAGAAATTGCCATGGAAGAAGCAGATGTTATCGTCTTTGTCGTGTCTGGTAAGGAAGGAATTACTGATGCAGACGAATACGTAGCTCGTAAGCTTTATAAGACCCACAAACCAGTTATCCTCGCAGTTAACAAGGTGGACAACCCTGAAATGCGAAATGATATCTATGATTTTTATGCTCTCGGTTTGGGTGAACCATTGCCTATCTCATCTGTCCATGGTATCGGTACAGGGGATGTGCTAGATGCCATCGTAGAAAATCTTCCAAATGAATATGAAGAAGAAAACCCAGATGTCATTAAGTTTAGCTTGATTGGTCGTCCTAACGTCGGAAAATCAAGCTTGATCAATGCTATCTTGGGAGAAGACCGTGTTATTGCCAGTCCAGTTGCTGGAACAACGCGTGACGCCATTGATACCCACTTTACAGATACAGATGGTCAAGAGTTTACCATGATTGATACGGCTGGTATGCGTAAGTCTGGTAAGGTTTATGAAAATACCGAGAAATATTCTGTCATGCGTGCCATGCGTGCTATTGACCGGTCAGATGTGGTCTTGATGGTCATCAATGCGGAAGAGGGTATTCGTGAATACGATAAGCGTATCGCAGGATTTGCCCACGAAGCTGGTAAAGGAATGATTATCGTGGTCAACAAATGGGATACACTTGAAAAAGACAACCACACTATGAAAAACTGGGAAGAAGATATTCGTGAGCAGTTCCAATACCTGCCTTACGCACCGATTATCTTTGTATCCGCTTTGACCAAGCAACGTCTCCACAAACTTCCTGAGATGATTAAGCAAATCAGTGAAAGTCAAAATACACGTATTCCATCAGCTGTCTTGAACGATGTGATCATGGATGCCATTGCCATCAACCCAACACCGACAGACAAAGGAAAACGCCTCAAGATTTTCTATGCGACCCAAGTGGCAACCAAACCACCAACCTTTGTCATCTTTGTCAATGAAGAAGAACTTATGCACTTTTCTTACTTGCGTTTCTTGGAAAATCAAATCCGCAAGGCCTTTGTCTTTGAAGGAACACCGATCCATCTCATCGCAAGAAAACGCAAATAAAAAAGTAGAATCTGGAATGACATTTCCAGATTTTTTTTGATAGAATGAAGTTGAAGAAAACGCTATCAAAAGAGGTGCTGCTGATGGAACATTTGTTTAAATTATTGCTTTTAGCACCTTACTTTTATTTTGATAACTGGATTGAAAAGGCCAACAGAAATAGTAAATTTTTCCCAATTTTTTACTATTTTTACTGGGTTTATTTTCCGCTCTTTGCCTTGCTTGGAATATTCATGGCAGTTGTTTCAATCTTTTTTATCACTATACTTTTAAAAAATTGGACAGATATCAGGTCTTGGGGTATTTGGTTTCTTTTTATTCTGCTAGCTATTAGTGTTAACAGGTTAATTTATTCTTGTTTCAAAAAAATGCTTAGACTAAGAAAGGAGTTAGGAAAGTCTAAAGTTGGAAGGTATTGATTTATATGGTTTTTATTGATAGGAGGTAGCTTATGACACGTCTAAAATCATTTATTACACGCTATTCTAAGGTCTATATTGGTTTAGTTCTGTTGATCTGGATTGCTTTCTTCTTTCTTCCTTGGGGCAGTCCGATTCTGGGGGGAAAGATTGACCTCTTCAGCATACAGAAAGTCTTGCTAGTTTTTGGTATTCTGTCTATTTTGATGGCCTTGCTGTCCAAGAAAGTCAGTCTCTTTGTTTTTGGATTGATCTGCTGTTTTTCTCTTTGGATTAATCTATTTATCCTATTTGCGATTTTGCCGATTTTTGGCAATTAAAGTATCATAAAAGTCAGAGAGGTTAGCTTGGAAACTAGCCTCTTTTTCCTTTTCAAAATGGGGATTCTTCCTTGAAAATAATCAGTAATTGTGCTAAAATTAAAAGAACATTCTAAAATATTCGGAATTTAAAGTAAGGAAAAACATGGCTAATATTTTAAAAACAATTATCGAAAATGATAAAGGAGAAATCCGTCGTCTGGAAAAGATGGCTGACAAGGTTTTCAAATACGAAGACCAAATGGCTGCTTTGACTGACGACCAACTAAAAGCAAAAACAGTTGAATTTAAAGAACGTTATCAAAATGGAGAATCACTGGATTCATTGCTTTATGAAGCATTTGCGGTTGTCCGTGAAGGTGCCAAACGTGTCCTAGGTCTCTTCCCATATAAGGTTCAGGTCATGGGGGGAATCGTTCTTCACCATGGTGACGTGCCAGAGATGCGTACAGGGGAAGGAAAAACCTTGACTGCGACCATGCCGGTATACCTCAATGCCCTTTCAGGCAAAGGGGTTCACGTAGTTACGGTCAATGAATACCTGTCAGAACGTGACGCGACTGAGATGGGGGAATTGTACTCATGGCTTGGTTTGTCAGTAGGGATTAACTTGGCTGCCAAATCCCCAATGGAGAAAAAAGAAGCCTATGAGTGTGATATTACCTACTCAACCAACTCAGAAATTGGATTTGACTACCTTCGTGACAACATGGTCGTTCGTGCTGAAAACATGGTACAACGTCCGCTTAACTATGCTTTGGTCGATGAGGTTGACTCAATCTTGATTGACGAGGCACGTACACCTTTGATCGTATCAGGTGCTAACGCAGTTGAAACCAGTCAGTTGTATCACATGGCAGACCACTATGTAAAGTCTTTGGACAAAGACGACTATATTATCGATGTGCAGTCTAAGACTATTGGTTTGTCTGATTCAGGTATTGACAAGGCTGAAAGCTACTTCAAACTTGAGAACCTCTATGATATCGAAAACGTAGCTCTGACTCACTTTATCGATAACGCCCTTCGTGCCAACTACATCATGCTTCTCGATATTGACTATGTGGTGAGCGAAGAACAAGAGATTTTGATCGTTGACCAATTTACAGGTCGTACTATGGAAGGTCGTCGTTATTCTGATGGATTGCACCAAGCTATTGAAGCTAAAGAAGGTGTGCCAATCCAGGATGAAACCAAGACATCTGCCTCAATCACTTACCAAAACCTTTTCCGTATGTACAAGAAATTGTCTGGTATGACAGGTACAGGTAAGACTGAGGAAGAAGAATTCCGTGAAATCTACAACATTCGTGTTATTCCAATCCCAACAAACCGTCCTGTTCAACGTATTGACCACTCAGACCTTCTTTATGCAAGTATCGAGGCTAAGTTTAAGGCGGTTGTCGAAGACGTTAAGGCTCGTTACCAAAAAGGTCAGCCTGTCTTGGTTGGTACAGTAGCGGTTGAAACCAGTGATTACATTTCTAAGAAATTGGTCGCAGCTGGCGTTCCTCACGAAGTCTTAAATGCTAAAAACCACTATAAAGAAGCCCAAATCATCATGAATGCTGGTCAACGTGGTGCTGTTACTATCGCAACCAACATGGCCGGTCGTGGTACCGACATCAAGCTTGGTGAAGGAGTTCGCGAATTGGGTGGACTTTGTGTGATTGGTACAGAACGCCATGAAAGCCGTCGTATCGATAATCAGCTTCGTGGACGTTCAGGTCGTCAAGGAGACCCAGGTGAGTCACAATTCTACCTATCTCTTGAAGATGACTTGATGAAACGTTTTGGTTCTGAACGCCTGAAGGGAATCTTTGAACGTCTCAACATGTCTGAAGAGGCCATTGAGTCTCGTATGTTGACACGTCAGGTTGAAGCAGCGCAAAAACGTGTCGAAGGAAATAACTACGATACCCGTAAACAAGTCCTTCAATACGATGACGTCATGCGTGAACAACGTGAGATTATCTATGCTCAACGTTACGATGTCATCACTGCAGATCGTGACTTGGCACCTGAAATTCAGGCTATGATTAAACGCACGATTGGTCGTGTCGTTGATGGTCATGCGCGTGCCAAACAAGATGAAAAACTAGAGGCAATTTTGAACTTTGCTAAGTACAACTTGCTTCCAGAAGATTCTATTACGATGGAAGACTTGTCAGGCTTGTCTGATAAGGCCATCAAGGAAGAGCTCTTCCAACGTGCTTTGCAAGTTTACGATAGTCAGGTTTCAAAACTACGCGATGAAGAAGCAGTTAAAGAATTCCAAAAAGTTTTGATTCTACGAGTGGTAGATAACAAGTGGACAGATCATATCGATGCCCTCGATCAATTGCGTAACGCGGTTGGACTTCGTGGCTATGCTCAGAATAACCCTGTTGTTGAGTATCAGGCAGAAGGTTTCCGTATGTTCAATGACATGATTGGTTCGATTGAGTTTGATGTGACACGCTTGATGATGAAAGCACAAATTCATGAACAAGAAAGACCACAAGCAGAACACCATATCAGTACAACAGCGACTCGCAATATCGCTGCCCACCAAGCAAATATACCAGAAGATTTGGATTTGAGCCAGATTGGACGGAATGAACTTTGCCCATGTGGTTCTGGTAAGAAGTTTAAAAACTGTCACGGTAAAAGACAATAAAATGAGATAGTTTAGAGGCGGATACCTTGTGAAAAGTAAATTTTTACTTGGTATCCGTTTGATTTATAAGGAGATGAGTTATGGTATTTACAGCAAAAAGTCCTAAAATTAATATTGAAGAAGTTCGTGCCTTATCAAAATTAGAAGGTCAAGCTTTGGAGAGAAAATCACAGCGCGATCAAGAGCTAGAAGCCATTATACGTGGAGAAGACCAGCGGATTCTCTTGGTAATCGGGCCATGCTCATCTGACAATGAAGAAGCTGTTCTTGAATACGCTAAGCGTTTGGCAGCTTTGCAAGAAGAAGTGGCAGACCGTATCTTTATGGTTATGCGTGTTTATACTGCCAAACCCCGTACCAACGGAGATGGCTATAAAGGCTTGATTCACCAGCCTAACGCGACAGAAGCGCCTAGTCTTATCAACGGAATCAAAGCTGTTCGCCATCTTCACTATCGTGTTATCACAGAAACAGGCATGACAACAGCTGATGAAATGCTTTATCCTGAAAATCTTCCGCTAGTGGATGATTTGATTTCTTACATGGCGGTTGGTGCTCGTTCAGTTGAAGACCAGCAACACCGCTTTGTGGCCAGTGGGGCAGATTTTGCGACTGGTTTTAAAAATCCAACCTCTGGAAATCTCAATGTTATGTTTAATGGGATTTATGCTGCTCAAAACAAACAAAGTTTCCTTTTCCTAGGAAAAGAAGTGGAAACAACTGGGAACCCACTTTCGCATGCCATTCTTCGTGGAGCGACCAATGAGTATGGTAAGAATATTCCTAACTACTACTATGATAATTTGATGGATACTATTGCCCAGTATGAGAAAATGGGCTTGGAAAATCCCTTTATCATTGTGGACACCAATCATGACAACTCTGGTAAGCAATACATGGATCAGATTCGAATTGTCCGACAGACCTTGATTAATCGTGATTGGAATGAAAAAATCAAGCAGTATGTTCGTGGTTTTATGATTGAGTCTTATCTAGAAGACGGCCGTCAAAACGAACCGGAAGTATTTGGCAAGTCTATCACGGACCCTTGCCTTGGCTGGGAAAATACGGAAGTCCTCGTCAGAGAAATCTACCAAACGCTAGGAGAATAAGATGGCATTTATTGAAAAAGGTCAAGAAATCGATATTGAAGCAATCAAGGCAGAAACTCAATTGTCTGCGGAAGCCTTGCGATTAAAGGAGCGTCGTGATAGAGAATTGGCAGACATTATTTCAGGAGAAGATGACCGGATCATTTTGGTGATTGGTCCTTGCTCGTCTGACAATGAAGAGGCTGTCTTGGAATATGCCCGCCGTTTATCTGCCTTACAGAAGAAGGTGGCGGACAAGATTTTCATGGTTATGCGTGTTTATACAGCTAAACCTCGTACCAACGGAGACGGCTATAAAGGTTTGGTTCACCAACCAGATACTTCTAAGGCTCCAAGCCTGATTAACGGCTTGCAGGCTGTGCGTCAGTTGCACTACCGCGTGATTACAGAGACTGGTTTGACAACGGCAGATGAGATGCTTTACCCGTCAAATCTGGTCTTAGTAGATGATTTGGTCAGCTACCATGCTGTTGGGGCTCGTTCTGTGGAAGACCAAGAGCACCGCTTTGTGGCCTCAGGAATTGATGCACCAGTGGGGATGAAAAATCCAACTTCTGGAAACCTTGGGGTCATGTTTAACGGTATCTATGCCGCTCAGAACAAACAAACCTTCCTCTTTCATGGTCAAGAAGTTGAAACTTCAGGAAATCCCTTGGCTCACGTCATCCTTCGTGGTGCAGTTAATGAATATGGGAAAAATGAGCCTAACTTTTACTATGAAACTTTGCTAAATGCCATTGAACGTTATGAGACAATGGGACTTGAAAATCCCTTTATCCTCATTGATACCAACCATGATAATTCTGGCAAGCAATATATGGAGCAGATTAGAATTGTTCGCCAGACCTTGCAAAATCGTGATTGGAATGAGAAGATTAAAAAGACAGTTCGAGGCTTTATGATTGAATCTTACCTAGCAGATGGTCGTCAAAACCAACCAGAGGTCTTTGGCTGCTCTATTACCGATCCTTGCCTAGGTTGGGAAAATACAGAGGCCTTGGTAGAAGAAATCTATGCTACCTTGACAAAATAAGTGAAAAGGATGGAGTTGGGGAATCTCAACTCCTTTTGATGAGAATGATAGTTGGACACGGAATTGACATCGAAGAATTGGCTTCGATAGAAAGCGCAGTTACACGACATGAAGGCTTTGCTAAGCGCGTTCTGACCGCTAAGGAAATGGAACGATTTAACAGTCTTAAAGGACGCAGGCAAATAGAATATTTAGCTGGTCGCTGGTCGGCTAAAGAAGCCTTTTCCAAGGCTATGGGAACGGGTATTGGCAAGATTGGTTTCCAAGATTTGGAAGTATTGAACAATGAACGCGGGGCGCCTTATTTTAGTCAGGCACCATTTTCAGGAAAGATTTGGCTGTCTATCAGCCATACCGATCAGTTTGTGACAGCCAGTGTCATTTTGGAGGAAAATCATGAAAGCTAGTCCACATAGACCAACCAAGGCTCTGATTCATCTGGGAGCTATTCGATACAATATTCAGCAAATGGGGGCTCATATCCCTCAAGGAACGCTCAAGTGGGCTGTGGTCAAGGCCAATGCCTATGGTCATGGGGCTGTTGCTGTTGCGACGGCAATTCAAGATGATGTTGATGGCTTTTGTGTTTCCAATATTGATGAAGCCATTGAACTCAGACATGCTGGACTCGGAAAACGAATCCTTATTTTAGGAGTTTCTGATCTAGAAGCTGTTTCTCTTGCTAAAGAATACGATATCACCTTGACTGTGGCTGGACTGGAGTGGATTCAAGCACTCTTAGTTAAGGAAGCTGATTTAGCTGGTTTGACAGTCCACCTCAAGATTGATTCAGGAATGGGACGGATTGGTTTTAGAGAGGCTCGTGAAGCTGAGCAGGCTCAAGACTTGCTCCAACAACATGGTGCTCGTGTTGAAGGGATTTTCACCCACTTTGCGACTGCAGACGAGGAATTAGACGACTACTTTAATGAGCAGTTAGAACGGTTTAAAACCATTCTGTCAAGTATGAAAGGTCTCCCAGAGCTGGTTCATGCCAGTAATTCGGCAACGACTCTTTGGCATGCAGAGACCATTTTTAACGCCGTCCGTATGGGAGATGCCATGTATGGTCTGAATCCTAGCGGAGAGGTTTTGGACTTACCCTATGACTTGAAACCAGCCTTGACCTTGGAATCTGCTCTAGTTCATGTCAAGACAGTTCCATCTGGAGCTTGCATGGGCTACGGAGCGACCTATCAGGCAGATAGCGAGCAAGTCATTGCGACGGTGCCAATCGGTTATGCGGATGGTTGGACACGTGACATGCAGAATTTCTTTGTCTTGGTAGATGGACAAGCTTGCCCAATCGTCGGACGAGTTTCTATGGACCAGATTACTATTCGATTGCCTAAGCCTTACCCACTTGGAACCAAGGTAACCTTGATTGGCTCCAACGGGGACAAGGAGATCACAGCTACTCAGGTTGCGACCTATCGTGGGACTATTAATTATGAGGTGGTTTGTCTTCTCAGCGATCGCATTCCGAGAGAATATTATTAGAAAAGAAAGGAGTGGAGCATGAATCTACATCAACCCTTGCATGTCTTACCTGGTGTGGGACCAAAGTCAGCAGAGAAATACGCCAAACTAGGAATTGAAAACTTGCAAGACCTCTTGCTCTACTTTCCTTTCCGTTATGAAGACTTCAAAACCAAGCAAGTATTGGAACTAGAGGACGGGGAGAAGGCAGTCCTATCTGGTCAAGTCGTGACTCCTGCCAGTGTCCAGTATTATGGATTCAAGCGCAATCGTCTGCGCTTTAGCCTCAAGCAGGGAGAAGTCGTTTTTGCGGTGAATTTCTTTAACCAGCCCTATCTAGCAGATAAGATAGATTTGGGAGCAACCCTTGCTGTCTTTGGGAAATGGGACCGAGCCAAGGCTAGTCTGACTGGGATGAAGGTCCTAGCTCAGGTGGAAGATGACCTCCAACCTGTTTATCGCTTGGCTCAGGGAATCAGTCAGGCCAGTCTGGTCAAGGTTATTAAGACGGCCTTTGATCAGGGATTGGACCTCTTGATTGAGGAAAATCTTCCCCAGTCTTTGCTGGACAAATACAAACTCATGTCCCGTTGTCAGGCCGTTCGTGCCATGCATTTCCCCAAGGATTTGGCAGAATACAAGCAGGCCCTTCGCCGTATCAAGTTTAAGGAACTTTTTTATTTCCAAATGCAGTTGCAGACGCTCAAGTCTGAAAATAGAGTTCAGGGAAGCGGTTTGGTTTTGAACTGGTCTCAGAAAAAAGTGACAGAAGTAAAAGAAAGGCTGCCTTTTGCCCTGACCCCAGCTCAAGAAAAAAGTTTGCAGGAAATTTTAACCGATATGAAGTCGGATCACCACATGAATCGTCTCCTACAAGGGGATGTGGGGAGCGGAAAAACGGTGGTTGCTGGCTTGGCCATGTTTGCGGCGGTGACAGCTGGCTACCAATCAGCCCTCATGGTACCAACAGAAATCCTTGCAGAGCAACATTTTGAGAGTCTACAGAGTCTCTTCCCAGACTTGAAACTGGCTCTTTTGACAGGTTCCTTGAAAGCTGCAGAAAAGAGAGAAGTCTTGGAGACTATTGCCAAGGGTGAGGCTGATTTGATTATCGGAACTCACGCTCTAATACAGGATGGGGTGGATTATGCTCGTCTGGGCTTGATTATCATCGATGAGCAGCACCGCTTTGGTGTAGGGCAAAGGCGTGTTCTGAGAGAAAAAGGCGACAACCCAGATGTCCTCATGATGACGGCGACTCCCATACCACGAACCTTGGCTATCACAGCCTTTGGAGATATGGATGTTTCCATTATTGACCAGATGCCAGCAGGGCGAAAGCCTATTGTGACACGCTGGATCAAACATGAGCAACTGCCTCAGGTCTTGACTTGGTTAGAGGGAGAAATCCAAAAAGGCTCACAAGCCTATGTCATCTCTCCCTTAATTGAAGAATCAGAAGCTCTGGATTTGAAAAATGCTATTGCTTTATCTGAGGAATTGACGGCTCATTTTGCAGGTAAGGCAGAAGTGGCTCTTCTACATGGTAAGATGAAGAGTGACGAAAAAGACCAGATTATGCAGGAGTTCAAAGAGCAAAAAACGGCTATTCTGGTTTCGACAACGGTTATCGAGGTTGGGGTCAATGTTCCCAATGCGACCGTTATGATTATCATGGATGCCGATCGCTTCGGTCTCAGCCAGCTTCACCAGCTTAGAGGTCGTGTGGGTCGGGGAGATAAGCAGTCTTATGCAGTTCTCGTTGCCAATCCTAAGACGGATTCTGGGAAAGACCGCATGCGCATCATGACAGAAACGACCAATGGATTTGTCCTTGCGGAGGAAGATTTGAAAATGCGTGGTTCAGGTGAGATTTTTGGAACCAGACAGTCAGGTCTTCCAGAGTTCCAAGTGGCTGATATTATCGAAGATTTTCCGATTTTAGAAGAAGCCAGAAAAGTTGCTAGTTACATTAGTTCGATAGAAGCTTGGCAAGAGGATCCAGAATGGCGCATGATTGCCCTTCATTTGGAAAAGAAAGAACATCTAGATTAAGCTTTCTCTAAGGAAATCTTAAGCTAGCTTTTAGGTTAGCCCCTTATACTAGAGTCATCAAAAAGAAACGAGGACTCTCACATGACCGTAACGATTAAAGTAAATTACCAAACCACTTTCCAAAAGAAAGAAGCAAAAAACTAAGACTGAATAGGAGAAGAAAGAGCGAAATGCTCTTTTTTTGTTTCTAAAACTACTTTCAGCCCATCATCCTAAAAGTAGAGAATCTAAAATCTCTTTCTATTTGTCCTTCTTTCTTGCATTGCTTACTTAGATATGCTACAGTTGTGGTAGCGATTACAAAAATGAAGGAGCATATTATGAAAAATCC
Organism: Streptococcus symci; assembly: GCF_006385165.1. Classification (GTDB taxonomy): domain Bacteria; phylum Bacillota; class Bacilli; order Lactobacillales; family Streptococcaceae; genus Streptococcus; species Streptococcus symci. The sequence continues at coordinate 81,591 of NZ_VFJA01000006.1, forward strand.
AGCTTTGTTAGAAGAAATCAAGACTTATAGAGGAAGGGATGAGGTTCCAGAAGATTTTGATGCTTTCTGGGATGAGGAAGTGAAAAAAGTTTCAACGCTTCCAGCCTACCACTTGGAGGAAAGAGATTTTCACATCCCTCAAGTCAAGTGCTATGAGTTAACATTTGAAGGAAGCAAGGAAGGCAAGGTCTATGCACGCGTCGTTCTTCCAAAGAGTGAAGGGAAGGTTCCGATAATCTTCCATTTCCATGGCTATATGGGACGTGGCTGGGATTGGGTTGATATGCTGACCTTCACCGTAGCTGGTTACGGTGTTGTTTCCATGGATGTGCGGGGTCAGTCAGGTTATTCGCAAGACGGTTTACGTTCTCCTTTAGGAAATACGGTTAAGGGACATATTATCCGTGGGGCTGTGGAAGGTCGGGATCATCTCTTTTATAAGGATGTTTATCTGGATATTTACCAGTTGGTCGAAATTGTTGCTAGTCTACCTCAGGTAGATGAGAAGCGCCTTTCTAGCTATGGTGCTTCACAAGGAGGGGCTCTAGCCTTGGTTGCGGCAGCGCTCAATCCTCGGATTCAGAAAACAGTTGCCATCTATCCTTTCTTGTCAGACTTCAGACGAGTGCTTGAGATTGGTAATACAAGTGAAGCCTATGACGAACTTTTCCGTTATTTCAAGTTTCACGACCCCTTCCACGAAACTGAGGAGGAAATCATGGCGACCCTTGCCTATATCGATGTGAAAAATCTTGCCCATCGTATCAAGGGTGAGGTTAAGATGATTACGGGCTTGGACGATGATGTTTGCTATCCTATTACCCAGTTTGCGATTTACAACCGTCTGACCTGTGACAAGTCCTATCTTATCATGCCAGAGTATGCCCATGAAGCTATGAATGTTTTTGTCAATGACCAAGTTTACAACTGGCTCTGTGGTAGTGAGATTTCTTTTAAGTATATAAAGTGATGAATGAGAGAGCCAGTAGCTCTCTTTTTTGTTATAAATGTTGAAAGTACTTTTAAAAATATTAAAATATTAAAATATTTCTGAAAGTAAAATCTATTCTATGACAAGCTTGAGATAAACCTATGACTTTATTGTATAATAAAGAAAAAGTCTCTAGGAAAGGAGTGAAAGAGCTACTGTTTGGATTACAGCTAGCTAAATTTTGAAAGAGAGAAGGAGAGGAACTCTCGTTTATTAATTACTTTCTTGTGTTTTCCTATGGTCGGGAGTAAAAATTTTAAAACAAAAAGAAAGCGCTTTATTTTTTGGTGATATTGAAAGGTAGAAAGATGAATCAGAAGAATTATGACAGAAAACAAAGATATGGTATTCGTAAATTTGCAGTGGGTGTAGCCTCTGTAACCATTGGTGCTGTGGTGTTTGGAGTAAATCCTGTATTGGCAAATGAACAAGGAAACTCAACTGTAACTGCAGCTGAAAATAATAATCAAGGTTTATCAGAATTACCAAAAGAAGCTTCTTCAGGAAGTCTTGCTCATTTAGATAGCGAATTAGCTGGAAAATTGGCAACAGCAAAAGACAATGGTGTGGAAGTTGATCAGGATAAGTTGAAGAAAAATGAGACTACTGAAGCAGAGACAACCACTCCATCAAATACACCTGCAGCTGACAATACACCAGCTCCTGCTGATAAACCAGAAACAGATTCTGCAACTACAGAAGCAAGTAACAAGGACCAAGATAAAGAAGAAGAGGGAGTACTTCCTCGAGATTATTACGCTAGAGACATCGCAAATGCAACTCCAGTAGTGGAAAAAGAAGATGTTGAAACAAATTCGAAGAATGGTCAGCGTGTAGATTTAGCTAGTGAATTAAATGCATTGAAGAAACTTCAAAATGCGACCATTCATATGGAATTCAAGCCAGATGCCAAAGCTCCAGATTTTTATAATCTATTCTCAGTGTCTAGTGATAAGAAAAAAGATGAGTACTTCACCATGGCTGTTCTCAATAATACAGCCTTAATTGAGGGACGTGATGCTAATGGAACACAATTTTATGATAAATATACGGATGCTCCATTGAAAATTAAGCCTGGGCAGTGGAATTCAGTTACCTTTACTGTTGAAAGACCGAATGCAGAAAATCCAGGAGGAAAAGTTAGACTCTATGTAAATGGAGTTTTATCTCGTACCAGTTTGAAGTCTGGTAAATTTATCAAGGATATGCCAGATATTACCCATGCTCAACTTGGTGCAACAAATCGGGCAGGGAAATCAGTTTGGGGAGCAAATTTACAGGTTCGTAATTTAAGTGTTTATGATCGTGTATTAACTCCAGAGGAAGTTCAAAAACGGAGCCAATTGTTTGAGAGATCTGATTTGGAACAAAAGCTACCAGAAGGGGCTAAAGTTACTGAAAAACAAGATGTCTTTGAAGGTGGTATGCATAACAAACCAAATAAAGATGGTATTAAGAGTTATCGTATTCCTGCACTTCTTAAGACAGATAAAGGTACTTTGATTGCTGGTGCAGATGAGAGACGCTTGCATCACTCTGACTGGGGTGATATCGGTATGGTCGTCAGACGAAGTGAGGATAAGGGGAAAACATGGAGCGATCGAGTAACGATTACAAATTTACGAGACAATCCAAAAGCTTCTAATCCATCAATCGGTTCACCAGTGAACATCGATATGGTTTTGGTTCAAGATCCTGCAACAAAACGAATTTTTTCGATCTATGATATGTTCCCAGAAGGGCAAGGAATCTTTGGAATGGCTGCTCAAAGAGAAGAAGCCTATAAACAAATCGATGGAAAAACTTACCAAATCCTCTACAAAGAAGGCGAAGAAGGTTCCTACACAATTCGCGAAAATGGTACAGTGTATACACCAGATGGCAAAGCAACAGATTACCGTGTTGTTGTAAATCCAATGAAACCAGCTTATAGTGATAAGGGAGATCTGTATCAAGGGAATCAACTATTAGGAAATATTTATTTCACAAGCAATAAAACGTCTCCATTTAGAGTTGCTAAGGATTCTTATCTATGGATGTCTTACAGTGATGATGATGGTAAGACTTGGTCAGCCCCTCAAGATATTACCCCAATGGTAAAAGCTGATTGGATGAAATTCTTAGGGGTTGGGCCTGGAACAGGAATTACTCTTCATACCGGACCTCATAAAGGTCGAATCATTGTACCTACTTATACAACTAATCAGACCAACCACTTAAACGGTTCTCAATCATCTCGGGTTATCTACTCAGATGACCATGGTAAGACTTGGCATATGGGAGGTGGTGTGAATGACCATCGTACGCTGACTGATGGCACTGTGATTGACTCAAGTACCATGAGTAATTATTATGCTCAAAATACCGAGTCCTCTGTTGTACAGTTAAATAATGGAGATCTCAAGCTCTTCATGCGTGGCTTGACAGGGGACCTTCAAGTTGCTACTAGTAAAGATGGTGGAGTAACTTGGGAAAATGATATAAAACGTTATGCGGATGTCAAGGATGTTTATGTTCAATTGGCTGCTATTCATACGATGCATGATGGAAAAGAGTATATTGTTCTTAGTAATGCAGGTGGACCAGGACGTTTCAACGGTTTGGTACACTTAGCCCGTGTCGAAGAAAATGGAGAGCTGACTTGGCTTAAGCATAATCCTATTCAAAGTGGTAAGTTTGCCTACAATTCTATTCAAGATCTCGGGAATGGCGAATATGGATTGCTTTATGAGCATGCAGATAACAACCAAAACGAATATACCTTGTCTTATAAGAAATTTAATTGGGATTTCTTAAGCAAGGATATGGTTTCTCCAACCGAAGCAAAAGTTACACATGCAGTTCATATGGGGCAAGGCATTATTGCCATGGAATTTGATTCAGAAGTATTGGTCAATCAAGCACCAACATTACAGCTTGCAAATGGTAAGACGGCTACGTTTATGACGCAGTATGACACAAAGACTCTATTGTTTACAGTAGATCCTGAGGATATTGGTCAAAAAGTTACAGGCTTAGCAGAAGGAGCTATCGAAAGTATGCATAATTTGCCTGTTTCAGTAGTTGGTTCTAAAATTACTCATGGTGTAAATGGAAGCGAAGCTGCAACAAATGAAGTTTCAGAATTTACAGGTGGAGTTAATGGCGTTGAGGCTGCAGTAACTGAAGAAGCTCCTGAATATACAGGTCCATTGGCAACAGTGGGAGAAGAACCAGCACCAACAGTAGAAAAACCAGAATTTACAGATGGAGTTAATGGCGAAGAAGGCGCAGTTGCGGCAGAAGTTCCTGAATATACTGGTTCTCTTGCAACAGTAGGAGAAGAATCAGCTCCAACAGTAGAAAAAACGGAATTCACAGGAGGCGTAAATGCAGTTCTAGCAGCTTCAAATGAGGTTCCTGAATATACCGGAGGTGCTAACTTTGTCTTGGCGGCTTCAAATGAGGTTCCTGAATATACCGGAGGTGCTAATTTTGTCTTGGCAGCTTCAAATGAAGTTCCTGAATATACCGGAGGTGCTAATTTTGTCTTAGCAGCTTCAAATGAGGTTCCTGAATATAAAGGAGGTGCTAACTTTGTCTTGGCAGCTTCAAATGACCTTCCTGAGTATAAAGGAGGTGTCAACGGCGCTGAGGCGGCAGTCCATGAAGTGCCAGAGTACAAGGGAGAAACCAAACCAGTCTTAGCAGCTGCAAACGAACGTCCAGCTAAGAAATTATCTCTTGGACAAGGTGCTACTTATCAAGCACCAGCGGCTAAACAAAATGAGCTTCCAAATACTGGAAGCAAAGAAAATACAACCTTTATTTCTCTAGGATTAGTGGCAGGTCTCTTATCTGTTTTGACATTTGGGAAGAAACGAAAAGAAGACTAGGTCTTGAATAAAATGAATTTTGCTCATCGTTAATGATAAAAGAGATGGCCCATTTGAAAGATGGCTATCTCTTTTTAATCATTTTATAAGGTAAGTGAACAGAAAACAAGACGGAGCTGAAACTACTTTCAGAAACTGCTGTTCTATAAAATACTTTTGAAACTGAAATCTATTCTACCACAAAGTATTGAAAGCGCTTTAAAAATAATATATAATGAACCCATAAGAACAAAGAAAAGGAGGAAAGAGGATGCCACAGATTACTAAAGAGGCCTTGATTGCACAAATCAAAGATGGAATCATCGTTTCTTGTCAGGCCCTTCCTCACGAACCGCTTTATACAGAAGCGGGAGGAGTCATTCCCTTGCTGGTCAAAGCGGCTGAGCAAGGTGGAGCAGTCGGTATCCGAGCAAATAGTGTTCGTGATATCAAGGAAATCAAGGAGGTCACCAACCTTCCAATCATTGGGATAATAAAACGAGATTATCCACCGCAAGAACCCTTCATCACTGCTACTATGAAAGAAGTTGATGAATTGGCAGAACTTGACATCGAGGTGATTGCTCTGGATTGTACCAAGCGTGAACGCTATGATGGTTTAGAGATTCAAGACTTCATACGTCAGGTTAAGGAGAAATATCCTAACCAGCTCTTGATGGCTGATACAAGTACTTTCGAGGAAGGATTGGCAGCTGTTGAAGCAGGAATTGACTTTGTCGGAACAACTTTATCAGGATACACATCTTACAGTCCAAAAGTGGATGGTCCCGATTTTGAATTAATCAAAAAACTCTGTGATGCTGGCGTGGATGTCATTGCAGAAGGAAAAATTCATACACCAGAACAAGCCAAACAAATCCTGGGATATGGAGTGCGAGGCATCGTTGTAGGTGGCGCTATTACTAGACCAAAAGAGATTACAGAACGCTTCGTTGCTGGTCTTAAATAACACAATCTCAAAAAAGAGGAGAGTGGTGGATGCGTCGGATGAAATGAAAACGTATACAAGTTCAATCTTACTCATTATCCAATATGGATACGCTTATCAATTAGGAGAATACAAATGAAATTTAGAAAACTAGCTTGTACAGTACTTGCGGGTGCTGCGGTTCTTGGCCTTGCTGCATGTGGTAATTCTGGCGGAAGTAAAGATGCTGGAAAATCTGGTAGCGATAGCGGAAAAACAGAAATCACTTGGTGGGCATTCCCAGTCTTCACTCAAGAAAAAACTGGTGACGGTGTTGGAACATATGAAAAATCAATCATCGAAGCTTTTGAAAAAGCAAATCCAGATGTAAAAGTGAAATTGGAAACCATCGACTTCAAGTCAGGTCCTGAAAAAATCACAACAGCTATTGAAGCAGGAACAGCTCCAGACGTACTTTTTGACGCACCAGGACGTATCATCCAATACGGTAAAAACGGTAAATTGGCTGAGTTGAACGACCTCTTCACAGACGAATTCGTCAAAGATGTTAACAACGAAAATATCGTACAAGCAAGTAAAGCTGGAGACAAAGCTTACATGTATCCAATTAGTTCAGCACCATTCTACATGGCTATGAATAAGAAAATGTTGGAAGAAGCTGGAGTTGCAAACCTTGTAAAAGAAGGTTGGACTACTGATGATTTTGAAAAAGTTTTGAAAGCACTTAAAGATAAAGGCTACACACCAGGTTCATTGTTCAGTTCTGGTCAAGGGGGAGACCAAGGAACACGTGCCTTCATTGCAAACCTTTATGGAGCTTCTGTAACAGATAAAGATGTAACAAAATATACAACTGATGATCCTAAATTCGTCAAAGGTCTTGAAAAAGCAGCTAGCTGGATTAAAGACGGTTTGTTGAACAATGGTTCACAATTTGACGGTGGAGCAGATATCCAAAACTTTGCCAACGGTCAAACATCTTACACAATCCTTTGGGCACCAGCTCAAAACGGTATCCAAGCTAAACTCTTGGAAGCAAGTAAAGTAGAAGTGGTAGAAGTACCATTCCCATCAGATTCAGGTAAACCAGCTCTTGAATACCTTGTAAATGGATTTGCAGTATTCAACAATAAAGACGACAAGAAAGTTGCAGCATCTAAGAAATTCGTTCAATTCATCGCGGATGACAAAGAATGGGGTCCAAAAGACGTCGTTCGTACAGGTGCCTTCCCAGTTCGTACATCATTTGGCAAACTTTATGAAGACAAACGTATGGAAACCATCAGTGGTTGGACTAAATACTACTCACCATACTACAACACTATCAATGGTTTTGCTGAAATGAGAACACTTTGGTTCCCAATGTTGCAATCTGTATCAAATGGTGACGAAAAACCAGCGGATGCTTTGAAAGCCTTCACTGAAAAAGCTAACGAAACAATTAAAAAAGCTACAAAACAATAAGCACTAAATCAGATTGACTCCTCCCTTTTCCCTGTGCATAGTCTATGTAAGAAAAGGGAGGATTTTGTTTGAAATGTAAGGAACTGTCACGAAATTAAAATGAAGTTCTTACATAAGCGAATCTTAAAAAATTTCATTTTGATTTTAAAACAGTTTAAGAAAATCCAAAATATTCTATTTGTGAAAGAGAGGTGCCGACTGTGAAAGTCAATAAAATTCGTATGCGGGAAACAGTGATTTCCTATGCTTTCCTAGCACCAGTATTATTCTTCTTTGTCATCTTTGTATTAGCCCCTATGATTATGGGATTCATTACAAGTTTCTTTAACTACTCAATGACTAAATTTGAGTTTGTGGGCTTGGACAACTACATTCGCATGTTTAAAGACCCTGTCTTTATGAAGTCTTTGATCAATACCGTGATTCTGGTTATTGGATCTGTACCAGTTGTTGTTCTGTTTTCACTCTTTGTAGCATCTCAGACCTATCATCAAAATGCCATTGCTAGATCCTTCTACCGTTTCGTATTCTTCCTTCCTGTTGTAACAGGTAGTGTTGCCGTAACAGTTGTTTGGAAATGGATCTATGACCCACTATCAGGAATTTTAAACTTTGTCCTTAAGTCAAGCCACATCATCAGCCAGAACATTTCTTGGTTGGGAGATAAAAACTGGGCTTTGATGGCGATTATGATTATCCTTTTGACTACATCTGTTGGTCAGCCGATTATCCTTTATATCGCTGCCATGGGAAATATTGACAATTCATTGGTTGAAGCAGCGCGTGTTGATGGTGCGACTGAATTGCAAGTGTTCTGGAAGATTAAATGGCCTAGCCTCCTTCCAACAACACTTTATATCGCAATCATTACAACAATCAACTCATTCCAGTGTTTCGCCTTGATTCAGCTTTTGACTTCAGGTGGTCCAAACTACTCAACAAGTACACTTATGTACTACCTTTACGAAAAAGCCTTCCAATTGACAGAATACGGCTATGCCAACACCATCGGTGTCTTCTTGGCAGTTATGATTGCTATCGTAAGCTTTGTTCAATTTAAAGTACTTGGAAACGACGTAGAATACTAAAGAAAGGAGACAGCTATGCAATCTACACAAAAGAAACCTTTAACAGCCTTCACTGTTATTTCAACTATTATCTTGCTCTTGTTGACCGTGCTGTTCATCTTTCCATTCTACTGGATTTTGACAGGTGCCTTCAAATCACAGCCTGACACCATTATGATTCCGCCACAATGGTTCCCTAAAATGCCAACAATGGAAAACTTCCAACAACTCATGGTGCAAAATCCTGCTATGCAGTGGATGTGGAACTCTGTGTTTATCTCATTGGTAACCATGTTCTTAGTTTGTGCGACCTCTTCTTTAGCAGGTTATGTATTGGCTAAAAAACGTTTCTATGGGCAACGCATTCTATTTGCAATCTTCATTGCAGCCATGGCACTTCCAAAACAAGTTGTCCTTGTACCATTGGTACGTATCGTCAACTTCATGGGAATCCATGATACTCTTTGGGCAGTTATCCTGCCTTTGATTGGATGGCCATTCGGGGTCTTCCTCATGAAACAATTCAGTGAGAATATCCCTACAGAATTGCTTGAATCAGCTAAAATCGATGGTTGTGGTGAGATTCGTACTTTCTGGAGTGTAGCCTTTCCAATTGTGAAACCAGGATTTGCAGCCCTTGCAATCTTTACCTTCATCAACACTTGGAACGACTACTTCATGCAGTTGGTTATGTTGACTTCACGTAACAACTTGACCATCTCACTCGGTGTTGCGACTATGCAGGCTGAAATGGCAACCAACTATGGTTTGATTATGGCGGGTGCCGCTCTTGCAGCAGTTCCAATCGTAACAGTCTTCTTAGTCTTCCAAAAATCCTTCACTCAAGGTATTACTATGGGAGCTGTTAAAGGATAAGAAAAGTAAACAAGTATATCAAGATTGCGGAAGTGGTCTTGACATACTATGGAAATATAGAGTTATAAGTGTCTACAAAATGTTGGGTATTTGCTTACCTTAGAGATTTTGTTAGACACTTATAAACTTAAGAATGATTTTAGTTAACTATCAGAAACGAAGGAAAGAGTATGATTTTTGATGATTTGAAAAACATCACCTTTTACAAAGGGATTCATCCCAATCTAGACAAGGCTATCGATTATCTCTACCAGCATCGTAAAGATTCATTTGAACTAGGTAAGTATGAGATTGACGGAGATAAAGTCTTTCTAGTTGTTCAGGAAAATGTCCTCAATCAAGCTGAAAATGATCAATTTGAGCATCATAAGAACTATGCAGACTTGCATTTGCTGGTAGAAGGACATGAATATTCGAGCTACGGTTCACGTATCAAAGACGAGGCAGTAGCATTCGACGAAGCAAGTGACATTGGCTTTGTTCATTGTCATGAACATTACCCACTCTTGTTGGGTTATCACAATTTTGCGATTTTCTTCCCAGGAGAACCTCACCAGCCAAATGGCTATGCAGGTATGGAAGAGAAGGTTCGCAAATATCTCTTTAAAATTTTGATTGATTAAAAAATCAGGAGGAGCAAACATGGCACAAAAAGGAGTAAGCCTTATCAAGGCAGCATTTGATACAGATAACTTTCTCATGCGTTTTAGTGAGAAGGTCTTGGATATCGTGACAGCCAATCTTCTTTTTGTCGTCACTTGTTTGCCCATCGTGACGATTGGAGTAGCTAAAATTAGCCTCTACGAGACTATGTTTGAGATTAAGAAGAGCAGACGTGTACCTGTCTTTAAAATCTATCTAAGAGCTTTCAAGGAAAATCTGAAACTAGGTCTTCAGTTAGGTCTGCTTGAGTTGGGCATTGTTTTGTTGAGTCTTTTAGACCTCTATCTCTTCTGGGGTCAGACAGCTATGCCTTTCCAAATGGTAAAAGCTATTTGTCTAGGTATTCTTATCTTCCTCACTATCGTGATGTTGGCTAGCTATCCCATAGCTGCACGCTATGATTTGACTTGGAAAGAAGTCTTACAAAAAGGACTTATCTTGGCAAGTTTTAACTTTCCTTGGTTCTTCCTTATGTTAGCCATTCTCTTTCTCATTGTGATGGTTCTTTATCTGTCCGCCTTCAGTTTGCTTTTAGGTGGCTCAGCCTTCCTGCTTTTTGGGTTTGGACTCTTGGTCTTTATCCAGACTGGATTGATGGAGAAAATTTTCGCAAAATACCAATAGCATGGCTTGTCTATGAAACTACTTTCAAGCCCTAAACATTTCAAAATTCATATCGAAACTAAAATCTAAGTGTACACAAGATATTGAAAGCGTTTTTCACAAGGTGTATACTAAACACGTAAAGAATAAATCCTGCTGTTAGCAGAAAAAAAGAAAACTTAGGAGAAAATCTATGTCAGATTTAAAAAAATACGAAGGTGTCATTCCAGCCTTCTACGCATGTTATGATGATCAAGGAGAAGTAAGTCCAGAGCGTACGCGTGCCTTGGTGCAATACTTCATTGATAAAGGTGTTCAAGGTCTTTATGTCAATGGTTCTTCCGGTGAATGTATCTACCAAAGCGTTGAAGACCGCAAGTTGATTTTGGAAGAAGTCATGGCAGTTGCCAAAGGTAAATTGACCATCATTGCTCACGTAGCTTGCAACAATACCAAGGATAGTATGGAACTTGCTCGTCATGCTGAAAGCTTAGGAGTAGATGCGATTGCAACGATTCCGCCGATTTATTTCCGCTTGCCAGAATACTCAGTTGCTAAGTACTGGAACGATATCAGTTCTGCAGCTCCAAATACCGACTACGTGATTTACAACATTCCTCAATTGGCAGGGGTTGCTTTGACTCCAAGTCTTTACACAGAAATGTTGAAAAATCCTCGTGTTATCGGTGTTAAGAACTCTTCTATGCCAGTTCAAGATATCCAAACCTTTGTCAGCCTTGGTGGAGAAGACCACATCGTCTTTAACGGTCCAGATGAACAGTTCCTAGGTGGTCGTCTCATGGGAGCTAAAGCTGGTATCGGTGGTACATATGGTGCCATGCCAGAACTCTTCTTGAAACTCAACCAATTGATTGCTGACAAAGATTTGGAAACAGCGCGTGAATTGCAATACGCTATCAATGCAATCATTGGCAAATTGACTGCTGCACATGGAAATATGTACGGTGTCATCAAAGAGGTTTTGAAGATCAATGAAGGCTTGAATATTGGTTCTGTTCGTTCACCATTGACACCAGTGACTGAAGAAGATCGTCCAGTTGTAGAAGCAGCTGCAGCCTTGATTCGTGAAACCAAGGAGCGCTTCCTCTAATCCATAAGGAGGTATTTATGACACACTATGTTGCAATTGATATAGGTGGAACCAACATCAAATATGGTTTGATTGACCAAGAAGGCCAACTTGTTGAATCGCATGAAATGCCAACAGAGGCGCATAAGGGTGGACCACATATCTTACAAAAGACCAAAGATATCGTAGCCAGCTATTTAGAAAAAGGCCTAGTAGCAGGTGTTGCCATTTCTTCTGCAGGAATGGTGGATCCAGACAAGGGTGAGATTTTCTACGCTGGGCCTCAAATTCCTAACTACGCAGGCACCCAGTTCAAAAAGGAAATAGAGACTAGCTTTAATATTCCTTGTGAGATTGAAAATGATGTCAACTGTGCAGGTTTGGCTGAGGCAGTATCTGGTTCAGGCAAGGGAGCGAGTGTGACACTTTGCTTAACCATTGGAACCGGTATCGGTGGTTGCTTGATTATGGATGGGAAAGTCTTCCATGGATTTAGCAATTCAGCCTGTGAAGTCGGTTATATGCATATGCAGGATGGAGATTTCCAAGATTTGGCCTCTACAACAGCCTTGGTGGAGTATGTAGCAGCAGGTCATGGAGATCCAGTTGACCAGTGGAATGGTCGACGTATCTTTAAGGAAGCCACTGAAGGCAACAAAATCTGCATGGCTGGTATTGACCGAATGGTAGACTATCTAGGAAAAGGTCTGGCAAATATTTGCTACGTTGCCAATCCAGAAGTGGTCATTCTCGGTGGCGGTATCATGGGACAAGAGGCTATCCTCAAACCAAAGATCCGCAAAGCCTTGAAAGAGGCTTTGGTGCCAAGCCTTGCTGAAAAAACACGATTAGAATTTGCCCATCACCAAAATACGGCAGGTATGTTGGGTGCTTATTATCATTTCAAAACAAAACAATCCTAGTTTGGTTTAACCAAACTAGGATTTTCTTACACGTTTTTGTCTACGATAGCCATTGAGTTTTTTATTTTCCCAGTAGCTATTAAAGATTTTTTCCTTGCTTTCGCGATTGATTTCCAAAAAGTAGGCATAAATCAAATCGATAAAGAAGAGCATAGGAAGTTGAGCGGATATTCGTTGGATATAGGAAGGTTGGCTGTGGCTAGCAACGAGAACGGTCTCTGTGTAGGCCTGACTATCTTTATTGGGAACACTTGAAAAGAGTACAGTCTTTGCCCCCATCTCCTTAGCGTCTAATAAACTGTCTAAAATAGAGGGAGTTGTGCCAGAAAGTGAGAAACCAAGTACGAGACAATTTTCATCCATAATGCTGGTTGTCCAGGCAAAGCCATCTTGATCGGTCAAAGCTTCGCAGACCACACCCAGACGCATGAAGCGCAATTTCATTTCACGAGCAACAAGACCAGAACTCCCTGTTCCGAAGAAGTAGACACGCTCAGCATCTTCGATTAGCTGGGCAATTCGTTCTAGTTGGATTTCGTCAATCAAGTCTTGTGTTTGTTCCCTCATATTGCTATAACTTCTGAGGACTCGTTTGGTCAGTGGACTGTGCTTGGAGACTTGATTGGCTTGATTTTCTGCCTCATGTTGGTATTGGAAAATAAATTCTCGGTAGCCAGTAAAGCCACACTTTTTAGCAAAGCGGGTCAAAGCAGCTTGAGAAATATGTAATTTTTGGGTGACTTGTTGAGAAGATAAATCATCTGTAATCGTTTCAGCTTGCAAAAAATAGCGAGCGATTTCTTGCTCTAGGTCTGTCATTTCTTCAAAATGTGAATCAATGACAGTTGCGATATCTGGTTTGTCCATAGGGAAGGCTCCTTTAAATGAGTCGTATTGGAAAAAGGCTAGATTATTGAACTTTTACATTCATTATAACATATAATATAGGGATGAATAAATAAAAACGTATCTTGCCGTAAAAACGAAAAAAAGCTTCTTTCTTTTCCATAATTTTCTGCTCAAATTGTGGTACAATTAAGAGTAAGATTTTAAGTTAGAAATGAGACTGATTTGTATGAGAAAATTTAACAGCCATTCGATTCCGATTCGGCTTAATTTATTGTTTTCAATCGTCATTTTACTCTTTATGACCATTATTGGTCGTTTGTTGTATATGCAGGTTTTGAACAAGGATTTTTACGAAAAAAAGCTAGCCTCAGCTAGTCAGACCAAGGTCACAACCAGTTCTGCTCGTGGGGAAATCTATGATGCTAGTGGAAAACCTTTGGTAGAAAATACGTTAAAGCAGGTTGTTTCCTTTACGCGTAGCAATAAAATGACGGCTACAGACTTAAAAGAAATAGCTAAAAAGTTACTGACTTATGTGAGCATCAGTTCGCCAAATTTGACAGAACGCCAGCTGGCTGATTACTATTTGGCTGATCCTGAAATCTATAAAAAAACAGTGGAAGCTCTCCCAAGTGAGAAACGCTTGGATTCAGATGGCAATCGCCTATCCGAATCAGAACTGTATAACAATGCGGTCGATAGTGTCCCAACAAGTCAACTAAACTATACAGAGGATGAAAAGAAAGAAATCTATCTTTTTAGTCAGTTAAATGCTGTTGGAAACTTTGCGACAGGAACCATTGCGACAGATCCTCTAAATGATTCTCAGGTGGCTGTTATTGCCTCTATTTCAAAGGAGATGCCTGGCATTAGTATTTCTACTTCTTGGGATCGAAAGATTTTGGAAACTTCCCTTTCTTCTATAGTAGGGAGTGTATCCAGTGAAAAAGCCGGTCTCCCAGCGGAAGAAGCAGAAGCCTATCTTAAAAAGGGCTATTCTCTAAATGACCGTGTTGGAACCTCCTATTTGGAAAAGCAATATGAAGAGACCTTACAAGGAAAACGCTCGGTAAAAGAAATCCATCTGGACAAATATGGCAACATGGAAAGTGTGGATACAATTGAGGAAGGTAGTAAGGGAAACAATATCAAGCTGACCATTGATTTGGCCTTCCAAGATAGCGTGGATGCTTTGCTGAAAAGTTATTTCAATTCCGAGCTAGGAAATGGTGGAGCCAAGTATTCTGAGGGTGTGTATGCAGTCGCCCTTAACCCAAAAACAGGTGCTGTTTTGTCTATGTCAGGACTCAAACATGACCTGAAAACGGGAGAGTTGACTCCTGATTCCTTGGGAACGGTAACCAATGTCTTTATCCCAGGTTCGGTTGTTAAGGCCGCTACCATCAGCTCAGGTTGGGAAAATGGTGTTTTATCAGGAAACCAAACCTTAACAGATCAGCCTATTGTTTTCCAAGGTTCAGCTCCAATTTATTCTTGGTATAAATTGGCATATGGATCTTTTCCTATTACAGCTGTGGAAGCCTTGGAGTATTCATCCAATGCTTACATGGTTCAAACCGCTCTTGGAATCATGGGCCAGACCTATCAACCAAATATGTTTGTTGGAACCAGCAATTTGGAAACAGCTATGGGAAAACTTCGTGCGACCTTTGGCGAATATGGCTTGGGGGCTGCGACCGGAATTGACCTACCAGATGAATCTACTGGATTTGTTCCCAAAGAGTATAGCTTTGCTAATTACATCACCAATGCCTTTGGGCAGTTTGATAACTATACGCCCATGCAGTTGGCTCAGTATGTAGCAACTATTGCAAATGATGGTGTTCGTGTGGCTCCTCGTATTGTTGAAGGCATTTATGGTAATAATGATAAGGGAGGACTGGGTGACTTGATTCAGCAACTGCAACCGACAGAGATGAATAAGGTCAATATATCCGACTCCGATATGAGTATCTTGCACCAAGGATTTTACCAAGTATCGCATGGAACTAGTCCCCTTACGACAGGACGGGCGTTTTCAGATGGCGCCACTGTTTCTATCAGTGGTAAGACCGGTACAGGTGAAAGCTATGTAGCTGGTGGTCAAGAAGCTAATAATACCAATGCCGTGGCCTATGCTCCAACAGAAAATCCTCAAATTGCAGTTGCAGTAGTCTTTCCTCATAATACCAATTTAACCAAAAATGTTGGGCCAGCAATTGCTCGCGACATTATCAATTTATATAACCAACACCATCCAATGAACTAGAAAGGAAGCCATGCTTTATCCAACACCTATTGCTAAGTTGATTGACAGTTATTCCAAACTTCCTGGTATTGGGATTAAGACGGCTACACGTCTGGCCTTTTATACGATTGGAATGTCTGATGACGATGTCAATGAATTTGCCAAAAACCTCCTTTCTGCTAAGAGAGAGCTGACCTATTGCTCCATCTGTGGTCGTTTGACTGATGACGATCCTTGCTCTATCTGTACCGATCCAAGTCGTGACCAGACAACCATTTTAGTTCTCGAAGATAGTCGTGATGTGGCGGCCATGGAAAATATCCAAGAATACCATGGACTCTATCATGTCCTGCATGGCCTTATTTCTCCTATGAATGGTATCAGTCCAGACGATATCAATCTCAAGAGCCTTATGACTCGTCTTATGGATAGTGAAGTTTCAGAGGTAATCGTAGCAACCAATGCCACAGCAGATGGAGAAGCGACTTCGATGTATCTTTCACGTTTGCTCAAACCAGCTGGGATCAAGGTTACGCGCCTAGCACGTGGCCTCGCTGTGGGAGCAGATATCGAGTATGCGGACGAAGTCACACTCTTACGAGCTATTGAAAATCGGACAGAGTTGTAAAAGTCAGTAAAAATTTAGCTCATTTTGACGTATAAGACAAGCCCTAGGAATTTTTCTAGGGTTTGTCTTTTTCGTTTTATAATGAGAGAAGGACAAATCTTGATAATAAGAATACTTCCCAGTAAACACAAAATATAAGGTATCAGAAAACGGATTTTCAAAATTCCTAGTAGCATCTCTATCAATATATTTTACTGAAGGATCAAGTTTTTTTAAGGATAAGATTGCCCTTTAGTTCGTTATAATTTATTTTGAAATCGTACTATTTTTATGTTATGATATGGTCAATATATACTTAATAAGGGGAGTTTGAAGTATGGGTGGAAAGATAAAATCTAGCACGATAGCAGCAGAGGCGGCTATTAATGAGTTGGTCGGGTATGAAACGAGCGACAAGCAAAATCAGCAGGTGGAATTTTCATATACATCTGGAATCACTGGAATGGAAGCGGGACGTCAGACCTGCAATCAAATGCTTCAGGCGGTCAGTGATTTTAGTTCAGCTGTTTTGACCCAAGCAAATAAGTTTCCAGAAATTGCTCATAGGATTGAAAAACGTGATATAGAGCAAGCTAAGAGATGGAGTCACTAAGGCATGGCAGATAGAAATGAAGAAAAGCGCACAGAAATTTGGCGTAAGATTGTTAAGATAGAAGATAAGGAAGACAGACTCCGAGCAACTAAAAAGCAATATGAACAGCAGTTGACAAACTTTTACTCGGATATTCAGAGCATTCACCATCGCATGATAAATCTATTGTCTCTCTCACCCAGTTCTCGTCAGCTAATAGAGCAAATCGAAAGTGATAATAGAACCATTCAGCGACAGGTCAACTCTTATGTAGAGAAGGAACTGGATACGTTGGAAAAACAAACTAAAAAGGCTTGTCGCTCTTTCGATGAAGCCAGAGAAGAACTGATAGCGGAAAGGAATCGGCTACCATGGGAGTAAAATACAGCGCACAAGAATCCCAAGAATTGATTCAGGCCATGACGAACAACCTCCGAGTCGCAAATGAAGTCACAGACCGTTTATCCAGCGGATGTGACCACCTGATTTCCTCTTTAGACTCAGGTGAGTTGACAGGAGCAGCCTACACAGCTGGTAAAGGTCTCTTTACAGAGATTATCATCCCCAGCATCAAAAAGCTCCAAGCAGCGATAGATGATATCCAACTAGAGTTGACCTCCTACAAAGATGCGGATGC